>OMSM01000363.1 GCA_900313745.1 uncultured Lachnospiraceae bacterium | reverse complement strand
GGTCTGCGTCGATGATACGATGGAGCGCCGGATCGGCATGGATCCCGCCGGTTTTGACGAGGAGGGCAACCTGTACGCGCTGACCGGAATCGATGTGCCGCAGTGGGTGCCGGGCCTGATGCAGTATCCGGAGAGGGGCAACGCGACGGAGCTCGTGCCGCTCACGATGTTCAAGCCGACGAACGCGAGTTCCCGGGCGCCGGGACGCGACCCTCTGTACGCGATCGACGAAGCGCTGCACACCTGGTGGCAGCCGGAGGAGGGAGACGCCGAGCCGTCGCTTGCCGTCCTGCTGCAGGGCCGCTTCCATGTCGCGGCTTTCCGCGTCATGTGGAAGGATATCGGCATGAACCTCGGCGAGGGCGTGAAAGGCGGCGCCTACCGCTATGTGATCGAGACCGCACTCTCCGAGGACGACTGGAAAACCGTGGTTGACATGAGCGGAAACGAAACGGATCTGTCGGTTGCGTATCACCCGATTGACCCGGTCATCGCCAACCGCGTAAGGATCCGGATTCTCGGCGCACCCGAAGGAATTACGCCCGGCCTTCTGAACTTTACGGCCTTCGGCGAGAGTGTGGACAAGACCACAAGACAGTTCTGAGAGTGACACAAACGGCGCCATCGGTGCGCGCAAAATGCGCTGTGCATGCGGGCGCCGCATTTAGTGAGGTATAGGCAGTGAATCAGAAATACAGCAATGAAGAAAACCGCAAAGCGCTCGCCCGCACAATCGCGCAGGAAGCCATGGTGCTCTTAAAGAACGAGGACCGCGTGCTCCCGCTCGCGGAGGGAAAATGCGCCGCCCTCTTAGGAAGGACGCAGATCGCCGCGATTATCGGCGGCGGCGGCTCCGGGGCGAGTTTCAGCAAGGGCACGCTCGACATCCGGGAGGAGCTCCGGAAGGCAGGACTGAACCTGGCCTCCGCGACCGAAGCCTTCTATCAGGAGCTTGCGGCAAGGGCAGCGGAAGAGGCGGCGAAGAACAAGGGCGCGCAGGAGGACTTCTTCAAGAACCTCGAGGGCCTTGTCTCGAGCGGCATGATTTATGAGCTCTTCGGCAGGTACAGCCCGGCGGCTCCGGAGGAAGTGCCGGAGGACGCGGTGTTTAAGGCCGCGGCGGAGGAGACGGATACGGCGGTCCTCTTCATCGGCCGGCAGACCGGCGGCGAGGAGTGCGACCGCCGCGTGGAGGACGACTATGAGCTGACCGCCTCGGAGAAGGCGCTGCTGGAGAAGACCGCGGCGTACTTCCCGAAGGTGATCGCGGTCCTCAACGTCAACGGAATGATCGACATCCCGGCAGTGGAAGCGTACCCGCAGGTGAAGGCCGTCCTCTTCATGGGCACCGCAGGAGAGCAGGCGGCGGGAGCGCTGGCAGACATCCTTTCCGGAAAGGTATCTCCCTCCGGAAAACTCAACCAGACCGCAGCGCTTTCCTACGCGGACTATCCGACCGCGAAGAACTTCTCCTCCAATAAGGACAGGCCCGAGACGATCCTTCAGTACAAGGACTACGGCCTCTCGGCGGAGGAGAACGGCAGCACCGGTTTTGACATGAGCCCGGTGACCGTCTACGAAGAAGACATCTACATGGGCTACCGCTATTTCGACAGTTTTGCGAAGCCGGCCGCCTATCCCTTCGGATTCGGGCTCTCCTACGCGGAGTTCGAGGTGACGCCCGCCGGGGCGAAGATCGGGGACGGCTGCTTCACCGCGGAGGCCTGCGTGAAGAATCTCTCCGGGGAATTCGCCGGGAAGGAAGCGGTGCAGCTCTACGTGCACGCGCCCTTCGGCAGGCTGAAGAAGCCCTATAAGGAGCTGAAGGCGGTCGCGAAGACGGAAGTCATCGCGCCCGGGAAGGAGAGCCGGGTGAGCCTTAGTTTTGCGCTCACGGAGCTCGCCTCCTTCGATGAGGAAACCGGAACTTACCTCATCGAGGCCGGAAAGTATACCGTGCTCGTCGGAGGCCGCCCGGACCGTCTCGAGGCGGCTGCGGTGATCGAGGTTCCGGAGACCGTCGTGACGAGGACCGTCACG
>OMSM01000360.1 GCA_900313745.1 uncultured Lachnospiraceae bacterium | reverse complement strand
GTCGAGGCTGATTAAATACCGGTCCGACAGACCGAAACTGAATATTATAACCTGGCTGTTCCGGTACCGGATGTACTTTGCCCTGTTCATGATGCTGAGGTTATGGAGTATTCTCCTGATCGCGGCCGGAAGGAGAGACAAGGAATGAAGGTGCTGTATTTCGGGCTGGGTTTCTCCGATGCTGCCGTCACCGGCAGCGAGGTAATACGGAAGCGGAACCTGGAATTTGTCCGGAACTGTTTCGGAGAGGAGAACGTGGTCTGTTACCGGCATGTCCTTCCGAAGGTGATCCGCCCGCTGCGCTGGTTCTCACTGCTTTTCCGCGATCTTGCCGGAGAGGGCCTTTTCACGGACCGCGGTCTTCTGCGTGCGGTCAGGGAGAATAATGTCGAAACCATATTTATCGACGGAACTGTCGGAACGAGATTCAAGAGAGCATTTCTCCGGCGGCACAGGGCGATCAGCTTCTTCCACAATGTGGAATACGATTATTACCGGAAGGAGATGGAAAACTTCCTTCGGAACGACCGCTCGGCACGCAGGCGCATTCATCAGGTGCAGTTCGCGCTGACGAGCCGGCTGGTCTATATCAACGAGCGGAATCTCTGCCGGTATTCCGACACAGTAATTACATTGAACGAGCGGGATTCGAAGAGGCTTAAGGAACTTTACGGGAGAAAAGCGGATCTTATCCTTCCGACCTCCATGCGCGACCGTCCGGGGATCCCCGCAGCCGGGGAGGAATGCCGGGAGGAGCCTTACCTTCTTTTCGTCGGCTCGGATTTCTACGGAAATACGGACGGGCTTTTTCCTTTCTGTGAGCAGTGCATGCCGAAGATCGGCGCAAAACTCGTGGTCGCCGGAACAGGAATGGAGAAGTATGCGGACCGGTTCGATCCAGGTAAAATAAAGTTTCCCGGGTATGTTCCGGATCTGGGAGAGCTCTACGGGAATGCCGCGGCTGTCGTCCTCCCGATTATCAGCGGCTCCGGAATGAAAACCAAGACCTGTGAGGCATTGATGTACGGGAAGGTCATCTTCGGGACGAGGGAAAGTTTTGAGGGCTATGCAGCTCAGGAGTCAGAGGACTGCATCCTGTGTGAGGACTGGGATGAATTCGTATCGAAGATCAGTACATATCTGAGAGAAGGCCCGGAAAAGTACAGTGGCGCCAACCGCAGGCTGTTTCTTAAGTACTATGAGAACAGCGCGGTGGAGAAGCTCTTCGCAGCATATGTTTCCGGGAACAAACGTACGACAGGACGGGACAGAGATGATACCTAAGGTGATTCACTGCGTGTGGCTCTCGGGCTCCGCAAAGCCGCGGGAAATAAGGGACTGCATGTCCTCGTGGAAGAAGGTGCTGCCGGATTACCGGATAAGGGAGTGGACCATGCAGGATTTCCCGGCCGACGGGATGCCGGATTATGTCCGGGAGGCGCTGCAGCTGAAGAAATGGGCGTTTGCCACCGATTATTTAAGACTTTGGGTCCTTTATCACGAAGGCGGAGTTTATCTGGATTCGGATGTGCTGATCGAACGGAATATTGATGAGTTCCTGGATAACCAGTTCTTCTCCTTCATCGAATATCACATGAAGGACTTCGAGCCTTACCGGTCCAGGATCGACCCGGACGGCCGCGCGCTTGTTGCGGACCATATGCCCGGATTCTGCATGCAGGCTGCATTTATGGGCGCGGAAAAAGGCAACGGCTTCGTCCGTACCTGCATGGAAGCATATAAGGACCGCCATTTTCTGAAGGAGGACGGGAGCCCCGACATGGACATCCTTGCGCCGGACATCTATGCCCTCTGTGCCCGCCGGTACGGATTCCGGTACAAGGACGTGGAGCAGAGGCTGGAAGGCGGGATGACCATCTACCCGTCCTCTTATGTTGCAGGAGCAAGAAGCGAGGCAATGGAGGGGAACTACGCGGTACATTGCTGTGCAGGATCCTGGAGGGAACAGACGCGGAAGCAGAAGCTGCTGAGAATGGCCGGGGAACTGCGCAGACAGCTGGGGGCGATACTTCATGGCTAGGAGCGGACAGGGGGAAGGACTTAAGGAGAGTGCGGCGCTTTGCATTCTCGCAAGGGACTGCGGGGAAGCCCTGCCATCTTTTCTAAAGAGCGTGGAAACACTGCGGAGTTCTGTCGCCGGAAGCCGGGTGTTCATAGTGGAGAACAACAGCCGGGACAGCACGAAGGAGGTCCTGAAGGATTACGCGGATTCGACTCCCGGCGTCGTTCTGGATTCCTTCGACGATCCGGAATATGATTCGCTGGAGCGGATCGAGCGAATGACTCTGCTCAGAAACCGGTGCCTTGATCTGGTTTACCGGGACGGTTTCCGGGCGGATCTGCTGATTGTCGCGGACGGGGATATCGAATTTGACGCTTCCTCCGTGATAGGTGCCGTCCGAAGCGCGCCGGAAGGCTGGGCGGCGCTGTTTGCGAACGGAAGGTATTTTCTGCGGATCGGCCGTCTGCGGATCCCGGCACTCTACTATGACCTTTTTGCGTGCCTTCCGGACGGGGGAGGTACGGAGAGCCTGACCGAGGAGGAGATGCTGTTTATGAGGGCTTCCGTACAGCGGAAGATCAGAAGGCAGGAATACGTCAGCTGCCGCTCCGCCTTCGGAGGGATGGGGGTTTACCGCTTTGAGCCGGCTTTGAGGCTTCGCTACGGGTTGGAGAAGAGCACATCGGGAGACCGTTTTGTTTATCTGAGCGAGCATATTCCGTTCCACCGCATGATGAGAAAGAGCGGGGAACTGTACATCTGCCGGGAAATGAAGGTGCTCTATGAGCCGCTTCCTCTCCGGGTCTTTTTCTTTGAGGCGGCAAGGGACCTCCGGGTGCAGAAAGCGTACGTCGTTCTTATCCGGTGCGCGGCATCAATAAAGAAGCTTGTCCTGGGGAAAGATTCTGACTGCCCGGGGAAGAGGTGATCCGGTGAAGACTGTAAAGGTAAATTTCGTGGATTTCTACGAGGGACAGGACAAGGAGAACAACCATCTCATGAATGTCCTCAGAGAGAAATACAATCCTGTTCTCTCCGGAGATCCTGATTATGTGTTCTGCGGCCCTTACATCAGTCCGGGAAGAAGAAAGCAGGAATTCTGGAAATATGACGGAATCCGGATCTTTTCCACGGACGAGGCGGTCTGCCCGGACTTTAATCTTTACGATTACGCAATTGGTTTTGACGAGCTGAATTTCGGGGACAGGTACTTAAGGTATCCGAACTACGCCGCGAGGGAGGATGATATCAAAAGAGCTCTGGAGAGCAGGAGTTTTACGCCGGAGGATCTGAGGAAGAAGGAGAATTTCTGCAGTTTCGTCGTATCCAACGGGGAGGCGGATAAATACCGGGAGGCGCTCTTCGATGAGCTTGGCAGGTATAAGAAGGTGCTCTCCGGCGGGAGGTTCAGGAATAATGTGGGCGGTCCTGTGAAGGACAAGATCGCATTCCAGCGGAAGTCCAGATTCTCCGTTGCCTGTGAGAACTCCCTGTACCCGGGCTACACGACCGAGAAGATTATTGACGCGTACGCTGCGCAGACAATTCCCATCTACTGGGGAAACCCGGAAGCAGTGAAGGAATTTGACGAAAGAAGCTTCATCAACTGCCATAATTACGGCAGCATACGGGAGGCAGCGGAGGCGGTAATCAGGGTAGACCAGGACGACGAGCTGTATCTGGCGATGATGCACAGCCCGGTGTTTAAGGATGGGTATCCCGGTGTTTATAAGGAACGGTTGAGAGAGTTTTTGTTCCGCATTTTCGACCAGCCCTATGAGGAGGCATTCCGGAGAAACCGGAGCTGTGCGGGCAGGAACTATTCCGCTGTGCGGAGAAAGATGTGGAAGCTGTACGGAATTCTGAACAGAAGAGTAGTCGGCCAGGTGATGGAAATTATCGACAGAAAACTGGTGTAAGAACGGGGGACTGCAATGAGACAGATTTATGATGAGACTCTATGGGACTGCATAGTGGCCGGCTCCGGCCCGGCGGGACTGGGCGCGGCTTCGGCCTTTGCCCGCCTCGGGGGGAAGGTGCTCGTGCTGGAGGCGGCCGGACAGCCGGGAGGCACGATCTGTGCCGTGCCGTTCATGCCGGTCAACCGCCTTCGCGTCCGGGGAGAGAAGCGCTCGGATGTCCATGAGGCCTTTCTGGAGAGCCTCATGAGCTTCGGAGACGCAGCCTGCTATCCCGGGCCGGAGGATGGAATCAACGGGGACGGTTTCTGTACCCATCCGGAATACGCAGAGCTGGCCATCTACCGGCTCGCGGAGAAGGAGGGTTTTGAACTCAGGCTCTTCTCTCCGGTCATCGATGCGGTGACGGAAGACAGGCAGATCCGGGAGATCATCGTGCGCGAGAAGCGGGGCATGGTTCATTACCGGGCGAAGGTGTACATCGACGCCACCGGAGACGGTGATCTCGCCGCAGCCGCCGGCTGCAGTTTCCGGGAGGGAAAAACGGAGGAGGCTGCGGATCCGTCCTCCGCAATGGAT
>OMSM01000339.1 GCA_900313745.1 uncultured Lachnospiraceae bacterium | reverse complement strand
CATCCGATCATGGAGCGGATGTCCTCGCCGCTTATGCCCGTAAAGAGCGCCGACCGCCCGAGCACGGGGAGATATTCGCTGATGAGTTTTTCGGTTCTTATGTTCATAAGGATATCATAACAGATTCCGGTTGCTTTTAAAGAGGGGCTGTGATAGACTTAGAAAGCTGTGTAAATTGTTAGCACCGCAACGTTCCCCTGCGCACAAATGTGTGTGTCCAGAAGCGTTGGGTAAGAAAGGTGATCACCATGAGAGAAGGAATTCATCCCCAGTACTATCAGGCAACCGTGACCTGCAACTGCGGCAACACGTTCGTGACCGGTTCCACCAGGAAGGAGATCCACGTCGAGGTCTGCTCCAAGTGCCATCCGTTCTACACCGGAACCCAGAGGACCGCAGCAGCTAAGGGCCGTATCGATAAGTTCAACCGCAAGTACGGCGTGAAGACCGAGAACTGATCGGCCGCGGGATTATTGCAAGGTGATGATTGAGCCATGCTGACAGTTGATGTCTGCATGGCTCTCTGCATTTTTTGAGAGAACAGGCGTATGAGCAGGAAAGTACAGCATTACTCCGGCATCGGCGGCCAGGCCGTGCTTGAGGGAGTTATGATGAAGAACGGCGACACCTACGCGGTGGCGGTGCGTCGTCCCGACGGCGAAATCGAGACGGAGATGAACACCTACCGCGGCATCCTGGCGGATACCCCGGTAAAGAAAATCCCCTTTGTCCGGGGAATCTTTGTATTCATTGATTCCCTCGTTCTTGGGCTAAAGAGCCTCAATTATTCCTCTTCGTTCTATGAGGAGGAAGGGGAGCCGTCGAAGGCGGACGAGGCGATGGACCGCATCACCGGCGGAAACGGGGAGAAGTTTTTCATGGGCATCACAATGGTGCTCTCCTTCGCGCTTGCGATCGGTCTCTTCATTCTGCTTCCCTGGTTCCTCTCGGAGCAGATCGGCGGCTTCGTGCGCAACCAGTCCCTGATCGCCATCTCCGAGGGCGTGCTTCGCCTGGTGATCTTTCTCGTGTATATGGCGGCAATCACGCTGATGAAGGACATCCGCAGGCTGTACCAGTACCACGGGGCGGAGCACAAGTGCATCAACTGCATCGAGAGCGGAAAGGAGCTCAATGTGGAGAACGTGATGAAGAGCACGCGCTTCCACAAGCGCTGCGGCACGAGCTTCATGATCCTGGTAATGATCATCAGCATCATTCTTTTCTTCTTCATCCGCGTGGACAGCAGGCTGATGCGCCTCGGGCTGAGACTTCTTCTTATCCCCGTTATTGCGGGAATATCCTATGAAATCATCCGCTTCGCCGGCTCCTCGGACAACATCTTCGTCCGGATCGTCTCTGCGCCCGGAATCTGGCTGCAGCATCTCACGACGAAGGAGCCGGATGAGAAGATGGCCGAGGTGGCGATCCGCTCCGTGGAAGCGGTATTCGACTGGAGGCAGTATCTGAAGGAAAACTTTTCTTCCGGGGAGGAGAGCGGGAATTGACTTACCGTGAACTCTGGGAAAAAGGAAAAGGCCTGCTTATTGAGGCGGGAACAGGGGATGCGGATATCGACGCCTCGCTTCTTCTGGAGAAAGCCTGCGGCACGACCCGGCAGGCTCTCTACAGCGGAGGGGAGATGCCTGTGGACGAAACCCGCAAAGAGCTCTACCTCTCTTATATCCGAAGGCGTTCGGAGCATGAGCCGGCGGCGTATATCCTGGGAGAGCAGGGGTTCATGGGCCTCATGTTCGGCGTCGACAGCAGAGTGCTCATCCCCAGGCAGGACACGGAGAACCTCGCCGAGGAAGTGCTGAAGGAGCTCTGTTCGGGGATGCGGATCCTGGATCTGTGCACCGGGAGCGGGTGCATCCTGCTGAGCCTCCTGCATTACTCCTCCGGCACGACGGGGACAGGGACGGATCTCTCTCCGGAGGCGCTTGAGGTGGCGGAAATGAACGCGGAAAGGCTCGGGCTGTCCGAAAGGGCAGCCTTTTCCTGCGGTGATCTGTTCGGGGCGTCAAAGGCCGGAGGAAAGTTCGAGATCATTGTCTCCAATCCTCCTTATATCGGGCGGGAAGTGCTCGACACTCTGATGCCGGAGGTGATAAGACACGAGCCCAGGGCAGCGCTGGACGGAGGACCGGACGGACTCTCGTTCTACCGGCGCATCACGGGCGAGGCGCCGGACCATCTGGTGATCGGGGGCCTTCTTTTCGTGGAGATCGGCTATGACCAGGGCCCCGCGGTGAAGAAGCTCTTCGAGGAAGCAGGTTTTGCCGATGTGCGGGTGATCCGGGATTACGGCGGAAACGACAGGATAGTCCGGGGCGAGATGAGCCTAAGGACGAGGGAAAACAAAAACGGAAAGGCCTGCTGATGCAGTTCTTTCCGTTTGCGCCGGCGGTGCTGCCGCACCGGGCGCCGCATCCGGCAAAACCGCATGCGCGGATTTTGCCTCAGCGGGGTATAGATATGCTGACATCGATGACAGATAAACTGAATGCCCTGATGCTTCGGAACGAGGATATAACCCGTGAGCTCTCCGAGCCCGGAACGGCCTCCGATCCAGTGAGATTCCGAAACCTCATGAAGGAGCAGAAGGAGCTTACGCCCGTCACGGAGACGTACGGAAAGTACCGCAAGGCAATGGAGACCATTGATGATTCCCGGCTTCTCCTCGAGACGGAGACGGATCCCGAGATGAGGCAGATGCTGCGTGAGGAGATGGACATCGCAGAGCGGGATGCGGAGGAACTGGAGGAGCGCATCCGCATCCTCCTTCTCCCCAAGGATCCCAATGACGACAAAGATGTCATCGTGGAGATCCGGGCGGGGGCGGGAGGGGACGAAGCTGCCCTTTTCGCAGCGGAGGTCTACAGGATGTACGTCCACTACGCCGAATCCAGGCACTTTAAGGTATCCACGGAAGAGGTGGAGGAGATAGGGATCGGCGGAATGAAGAATGTCACCTTCATCATTTCCGGTGACGGGGCGTACTCCAGGTTCAAGTACGAGAGCGGAGTTCACCGCGTGCAGAGGGTGCCGGAGACGGAGTCGGGAGGACGCATACATACCTCCACCATCACTGTTGCCGTGATTCCGGAGGTCGACGAGGACATCGATTTGGATATCCCCGACAGCGATATCCGCATCGATATCACCCGCGCATCGGGAAACGGCGGCCAGGGAGTCAATACCACGGACTCCGCGGTGCGCCTTACGCATCTTCCTACCGGGATCGTGATTTACTCCCAGACAGAGCGCTCCCAGCTGCAGAACAAGGCCAAAGCCTTCGCCCTCTTAAAATCCAAGCTCTACGACCTGGAGCAGCAGAAGAGGCACGACGCCGAGGCGGACCTCAGGCGCTCCCAGGTGGGAACGGGAGACCGCTCGGAGAAAATCCGCACCTACAATTTCCCCCAGGGGCGCGTCACCGACCACAGGATCAAGCTGACGCTCTACCGCATAGAGGATATTATGAACGGCGATCTCGACGAGATCGTGGACGCGCTGACGACCGCCGACCAGGCGGCAAAGCTGTTAAAGATGAGCGAAGCTTCCGGGGTGTGACGGATGATGCCGGCGCACAGGGCGCCGGAGACGGCAAAACCGCGTACGCGGTTTTTGCCTCAGCGGGGTAAATATATGGGAGATCTGAGGAGCTACAGGAAAAGTCTGGACGAGATTGACCGGGAGCTGACGGCACTCTATGAGCGCCGCATGGCGATCGCGGATGAGATCGCGGAATATAAGATAGGTGCCGGGCTGCCGGTTCTGGATCCGGAGCGGGAGGCGGCCAAGCTTGCATCCGTCGAGGCCATGGTGACGAACAAGGAGAACAGGCTCGGCGTCAGGGAGTTTTTCGAGCAGCTCATGGCGATGAGCCGGAAGCGGCAGTACAGCCGGATACGGGAGAGCAGCGCCGGCGCTGCCCGTCTTCACTTTATTGAGATCGATAAGCTCGTGGACGGGGATACTACCGCGGTGTATCAGGGAGACCGCGGCTCATACTCCGAGGCGGCCGCAAT
>OMSM01000359.1 GCA_900313745.1 uncultured Lachnospiraceae bacterium | reverse complement strand
TTCAGCCCGAACCGCCAGCTCTCATCTTTAACGTGGATCGATGCAACGCCAAGCGCTCCCGCCAGATTCTTCAGATTCGCCAGAGGGGTTGGCGCATACTCCGGGAAACTGGCATGGAACGCGTTGACTTTCTCCGTGTGTTCCGGGCCGAACCTCTTCACGGAAAACAGGTTCTCTCCGGTCTTTCTCGCGTAATGGACGCTCTTAAAGCTTTCTTCCATAAGCCTTCTCCTTCCGTCCGCCTTCCGGCCCGCCAGTGCCGTAGAGCGGTTTTGTCAAAACCTGCGCCTCGCCGGAGTTTTACGCCTCTGCGACCGCTTCGATCTCCACCAGGGCTCCCTTGGGAAGTTTTGCCACCTCGACAGCGCTCCTTGCGGGGAACGCACCGTCGAAGAACCCCTTGTAGACTTCGTTCATCGCGGCGAAATCCTCCATATGCTGCAGGAACACTGTCGTCTTGACGACATGTTCCATATCGGTTCCCGCTGCCTTAAGGATGCTCCGGACATTTTCCAGGGACCGGCGGGTCTGCTCCGACACGTCAGCCGCCATCTCCCCGGTTTCCGGATCAACCGGCAGCTGGCCGGAGACAAAAACCAGGCCGCATCCGGCCGCTCTCCCCTGTGAATAAGGGCCGATCGCGGCGGGAGCGTTAACAGTAGATATTACGCCTTCCATAGGCACCTCCCCAAAAAACCGAGAAACATAACAAAAACGAGATAATAATTAATTATCTCGATGATAAATTTACTATAATCTTTCCGGTGTGCCTTTTCAATAGAAAGAGTGACCAAAACTTCCGGCAAAGAATTGGTCACAACGACAGCCTGTTGTTTATCGGCGTGATAAAATATTATTATTCCCGAAAACCGGAGGACAGCGAGGCGCAGGACATGAAGAATACAGACAGCATTAAGAAGAAGAACAGGGAAATACTGAATTATTACAAACCGCTCGCGGCTTTTCTTGCCGGGGTGCTCGGCCCCGCCTGCGAGGTCGTGCTGCACGACGTGACGAACCCGGAGAACTCGATTATCGCCATTGAGAACGGCTACCATTCCGGCCGGAAAGTCGGCGATCCGCTGACCGATCTCGCCCGTCAGATCATTAATTCGAAAGAATACCTGGACAAGGATTTTCTAAGCGGCTACAAGGGGCAGAACAAGGAGAAGAGCTTCATTTCCAGCACCTTCTTTATTAAGAACGGCGGCACACTTGTGGGGCTTCTCTGCATCAACAGGAATACGGAGGCGGTGGAAAACGCGGAAAACGCCCTCCAGCTGCTGCTCTCCCAGTTCAACCTGCAGCGGCCTCAGACGTCCGAGGTCGCGGAGACGCTGGACGCCGGTCCCGCCGTTGCTGATATCCTTCCGTCACTCATCCAGAAAACTGTCGCGGAATTCGGGGTGGATTCCCGCCGCATGAGCAAGGAGGAGAAAATCGAGGTTGTCCGCCGGCTGCGCGGACAGAAGATCTTTGACCTGAAAGGAGCTGTGCGGGAAACTGCCGCACAGCTCCGGATCTCCGAGCCCACCGTATACCGTTATCTGAAGATGTGAACTGCTCCTACAGCAGTTTTTCCTTCCTTATAAGGACAACTTCATCCGCGGAAGCCGACTGGATCTCGTAATTCTTCAGCTCCCTCGTGACGAGCTTGCCCGCAATTCCCCCGACCAGCGCCGGCCAGAAGAAGATGAGTCCCGCAACGATCGCCACATTGGACACCAGGTTCCCCATGGAGCTGTTCCTAACCTTCTCCGCGAGCTTTCCCGCGATCTCTCCGCGGATAATGATGGTCTCCCGCCTCTCAGTCACCGCGGTCCTGAACTCCTCCTCGCCGTAAACGACAGCCGCCTCCCTGCCGGGAGCGGTCTGCGTCCTCTCCACGGTTCCGGACACCCGTTCCGGAATCACAATCTTAACCCCGCAGCGGGAGCAGAAAACAGCATCATCCGGCAATTCGGCGCCGCACTTAGTACAGAACATAGCTATCCCTCCCTGTCTTACTCATCCAGCTTCGTCCCGCAGCTGATGCAGAACGTCTCGCCGATGCCGGCCACTCTTCCGCACTGCGGGCACCGGCGGATTCTGGTTCCGCAGCGGTAGCAGAACCTGTCGTCCGGAGACAGCCTGGTTCCGCAGTTCGGGCAGAGAAGCACGCCCTGCTCCGGTTCGTCTGCCGCCGCAGCCTGCATCGCGGCCCTGACTTCAGTGGAGTGATAAGGCTCTCCCTCGCAAAGAGCCCTGAAATCCTCCGTCTCACACCACTTGCGGATCTCCGCCGCGCGCACCGCGGTCAGGGGATGGCTCTGATTGGCCAGCACAAGGAATTCAAGCACCTTATTCCATCTGGAATCGTCAACGTACTGACGGTATTCATCCGCCTGCGCCCGGAAGAGATCCAGGGAGATCTCCTTCTCCAGATCCTTGCCGGCGCCCGCGAAGCGGAGCATCAGATGCTCCACCGGCTCCGGCTTCTCGGCGAACATCGCCGCCGCGCGGTCCGCGGAGAACTCGCTGCAGCGCATCCAGTAGGCGATCGCGATCTGGATTGCGCTGGTCACCAGGCCGCCAAGTCCCAGCGCAGCAGCGGTGCCGTTTAAGATCAGCTGCCCCATCGTCTGGTACAGCACGTGATGGCAGACAATGTGCCCGCACTCATGGGCGAGGCAGACCTGCAGCTCCTCGTCCGTCAGGTACTCCAGAAGGCCGGAGGTCACCGTGATGAAGATCTGGGTGTCGCCCGAGGTCCAGGCGTTCGGATTGGGATCAAGCTTCAGATAGAGCTCCGGGATCTCTTCGATTTCCAGCTTCTCGCAGATCGGCACCAGAAGGTTGTAGACCCTCGGCATCTGCTCCGGCGAGAGGCGCACGGAACCGGACATGTTCTGGATCCTCCAGGTCCTCTCGTTGAAAATCTTGAGAAATCCCTTTAGGAGCGGCGTAAACCCGGGAATTGACTGAAGTGCCGAGAGCGCCTTCTGATCGCTGGGATGGGTAAAATACCTTGTATCAATTGCCATCGTCTGTCACCTTCCTTATTCTTCAATTGCCGGCAGAGCTTCCATAATACCGCTTATCGCCGCCGTATCCACGTACTCGAACTGGCCGCGGTCCGCGAAGGCCGCGTAATCCGGGTTTATGGGAAGTTTTGCGATGACCTTCAGTCCCTCCTTCGCCGCGATCTCCTCCACATGGCTCTCACCGAAAACCGCGATGTGCTCCCCGCAGTGCGGGCACTCCACGTAGCTCATGTTCTCCACGATGCCGAGAACCGGCTTCCCCATGAGTTTTGCCATGCCGACCGCCTTCTCCACGATCATCGAGACCAGGTCCTGGGGGGAGGTCACAACGATGATGCCGTCCAGAGGAAGGGACTGGTAGACCGTCAGCGGAACGTCGCCGGTTCCGGGGGGCATGTCGATGAACATGTAGTCCACGTCGCCCCAGGTGAAATCGGTCCAGAACTGGCGAAGCGCGCCGGTAATAAGCGGCGAGCGCCAGAGCACCGGCGCGTTCGGGTCTTCCATGAGAAGGTTCATGGACACCACCTTGATGCCGGTGGATGTCTCGGCCGGATAGATCGCCGTCTCGTCACCCTTTACGTCGTAGGGCGTCACGCCGAACATCTTGGGAATGCTGGGGCCGGTGATGTCCGCGTCAAGGATGGCCACGCGGAAGCCGTTCCTGCGCGCCGCTACCGCCGAGAGACCCGTGACAAGGGACTTGCCGACGCCTCCCTTGCCGCTCACCACGGCGATGACCCTCTTCACACGGGTTCCGGGCTTCGGCGCGAAACTGGTCTCCTGCTCGTGCTTCCTCTTCGCTTCCTCAAAGCTCATGCCCTTTTTCTCGTTTTCGCTCATTATTAACCTCCTGACCTGTTTATGTTACTCGAAGACCAGCCCCACCGGGCAGTGATCCGATCCCGTCACCCCGGGGTAAATCAGCGCGTCCTTAAGCCTCGGGGCAAAACTCCCTGACACCACGAAGTAGTCGATGCGCCACCCCGTGTTGTTCGCCCTGGCGTTCCCCCGGTAGGACCACCAGGAGTAGGCATCCGTCCTGTCCGGATAGAAATAGCGGAAGGTGTCCACAAAACCGGCTTTTATCACTGCGGAAAACTTCTCCCTCTCCTCGTCGGTAAATCCGGCGTGTCCGCGGTTGCTCCTGGGATTCTTCAGGTCGATCTCCTCGTGGGCGACGTTCAGGTCCCCGCAGTAGATCACGGGTTTTGCCTTCTCCAGCTCCCGGATGTAGTCCAGGAAGGCGTCTTCCCAGCACATCCGGTAGTCCAGGCGCTCCAGCTCCTGTTTCGCGTTGGGCACGTACACGGTGATGAGGTAGTAGTCCGGATACTCCAGGGTGATGACGCGGCCCTCGTGGTCATGCTCCTCAATTCCCATGCCGTACGTGACCGAGAGAGGCTCCTCCTTCGTGAAGACGGCGGTTCCCGAATACCCTTTCTTCTCCGCGTAGTTCCAGTACTCGTAATAGCCGGGAAGATCAATTGTGATCTGGCCCTCCTGCAGCTTGGTCTCCTGCAGGCAGATCGCGTCCGGATCCTCTTTCTTAACGAATTCCGTGAAGCATCCCTTACCCTCGCACGCCCTCAGGCCGTTCACGTTCCAGGAAATAAACTTCTTCATAAAATCTCAATGCCTCCTCGCGGGAAGTTGCGATTTCCAAAATCCGAAATAAAGCTTATACTACTATAGGTGCTGTCCTGCACACGACAGGACCCCGCATCTGAAGCCGGCCATCCGGGCGGAGCGCACTTAAGCGGACCTCCTCCGGCCGGCCTTATGCCTTTTGAAATTATACCTGTTTTCGGAGACTTACGCATCATGGATGACATCAACATCGCGCTGTTAATCGATGCCGACAATGTCAGCGCCAAATACATATCCACCATTATCAGCGAGCTGTCCAAGTACGGCAAAATCACCATCCGCCGCATGTACGGCGACTGGTCCCAGGACCGCCTCCACGCGTGGCTTGCCTGCTCCTCGGCCCACTCCCTTACGCCGATCATGCAGCCCAACAATACGCCGGGCAAGAACGCCTCGGACATCGGCCTTATCATCGACGCAATGGACATCCTCTACCGCGGCGAGGCCGACGGCTTCTGCATTGCCTCCTCGGACGGCGACTTCAACTATCTCGCCAAGAGGCTCCGCGAGGCCGGCAAGGTCGTCGTGGGAATGGGCGAGAAGAAAACTCCCGAGTCCTTCCGCGTCTCCTGCGAGCGCTTCGTGTTCCTGGACGTGATCTACAACAACGATTCCGACGACGACGTGACCCCCGCAAAGAACAGCAAGGCCTCCGGCAAGAAGAAGGCCTCCTCCGGCCGGAGCAGCAGCAAGGGCCAGCCGGCCAGGGAGGGCAAAACTTCCGCCGGCACCCCGAGTGCCGCTGCCGCCGCTTCCCTTCCGGACTACTTCCCTTCCGACGTCTCCGACAGCACGGATGAGACCGACGCCGAGGGACAGCCTCTCTTCACCGACAAGAAGACGGTGGAGAACGCCATCATCAAGATCATCTCCGACAACAGCGCGGGCGGCTACGAGACCTCGCTGGGCGAGATCGGCTCCCGGCTCGACAAGATGTTCCCGGACTTCGACGTCCGAAACTACCACTACAGCAAGCTCTCCGAGTTCGTAAAGGACTTCCCCTCCTTCCAGGTGACCACCAAGGACAACACCTCCTGGGTCACCCTGCAGGGAACCTCGGAGTCCGAGATCGAGCAGCAGATCAAGCGCATCTACGAGCGCCACAAGACGAAGGAAATGGACATCGGGACGCTGCGCGCGGAGCTCACCGAGCTGAACCCCAACCTCGACGCAAGCATCAAGAAGAGCGGCGTGACCCGCTTCAACGTCTACCTGAACCGCATGATCAAATCCGTCGAGGTCAGCGGAAGCACCGTGACCATGCTGGATACGCCGAGGAAGTAATCTCCCCGCCGGGACGGGGACTGCAGCGGACCGGAGCCCGCTGCCCCGGCCTTATACCTGATACAATTGCAGGAGCCCTGCCGCGAGGCAGGGCTCCTTTACGTGTCTCTGATTAAGCCTGGCTGCGCTGCCCGTCACAGCACCCTGGTCAGTGCCGTAAGCAGCGTCTCCTTCTTCACCGGCTTCGGGATTCCCCCGTTCGCCGCTGCGGACGCCTGCGCCATGTCCTCCTCAAAGGCGCTCCGCGTGAGCAGGATGACCGGCGTGTCCGGCCTTACCGCCCTCACGCGCCTCGCCGTCTCCAGGCCGTCCATGCCCGGGAGGGAGAAGTCGAGGAAGATGACGTCGTAGTATCCCGCGCTGCTGCGCTCTGTAAGCGTGACTGCGCCAAGTCCCGTGCCCGCGGTCTCCACCGCAAGTCCCATCTCCGTAAGGAGCGCGGTCATATCCGTCGTCCCGATGGGGTCGGCGTCCGCGAGCAGCGCCCGCTTTCCCTCGAAAGCTTTGCCCTGCTTCTTCTCTGTGCCCGCCTCCGGCCTTCCTGCCTGGCCGAACACTCCGCGGATAATCTTCCCGCTCCCGGCTTCCGGCGACTTGCTTGTCAGCGCGCTGATGCGCCTCCCCTTTTCATCCAGCGGGATAAAGAGCGAGAGCCTTAACGAGAAGGACGAGCCTTTTCCGGGCGTCGAGCTGACGCCGATGCTCCCGCCCATCGCGCGGATGAACTCCGACGCGACGGCAAGTCCGAGGCCGAGCCCAGGATTTACGCCCTCCGGCGTCTCCTCCCCGCGCACAAAGGGCTCGAACAGCCTCGGGAGCAGCCCGTCGTCGATGCCGATTCCCGTATCC
>OMSM01000318.1 GCA_900313745.1 uncultured Lachnospiraceae bacterium | reverse complement strand
TTTACAAAGACGGAATAACGACCATCACCTCCGCGGTACTCCGCATGGGCAACGGAAGCAAGCCAACCGACAATTTCTCGGCCGGAGGCATGGTCAGTGCCGTTGACCTGAAGACCGGAATCGTCATCAGCCCGGCAATCGACGGCGTGAACAGGGAATTCCTCATCCATCCGTATTCCGGGACCCAGATCATCGGCTTCCGTATACCGGAGTGGGACAAGGTTCTTGCAACCGTCACCGAGGCACATCAGCTCATCCCGGATCTTCACTACATCGGCTGGGACGTTGTGGTCACCGATGACGGCGGCATCACTTTCATGGAGGCTAATACCCAGAGCGGCGTCCTGCTGCAGCAGGGGCCCCTGCTGCAGGGCAAAAAGCAGCTGTACGACGCCTTCCTGTAGCAGAGCTTTCTGATTATTCTGCTGCCGCGGAATGCCGCCCTCCGGCAGTCATCAGTTTTTGCTTCTCTTCGTCATCTCTCCCGCAAGCAGCCAGAGAAACCGGAGATTTGTCGTGACATAACGTTTGAATAGTTTTTTAGGCTCCTGGCAGAGACGGTAGAACCACTCCAGCCCGATGCGCTGTACCCAGACGGGTGCGCGCTTCACGGTGCCGGCGTAGAAGTTGAATCCCGCGCCGACCCCGGCCATGACGCCGGTGAGTTTTTCCTTATGTGCGGCCATCCAGTTCTCCTGCTTCGGCGCGCCGAGCCCGATCCAGACGATGTCCGCGCCGGACTCATTAATCCGCTTCATGTCCTCGGCGTCCTCCTCCGGCGTCGTCGGCCTAAAAGGCGGCGAGTACATGCCGCAGATGCGGATGCCTGGATAGTTTTTCTCCAGGCTCTCCCTAAGCCTGTCCAGCGTCTCCTGCGTAGATCCGTAGAAGTAGTGCCCGACCCGGCCGTCCATGGTGTCCCGGAACATGCGGCCCATGAAATCCGGGCCCGCCACGCGCTCCGCTCCGGAAAATCCCTTCATCCGCTGCGCCTTGGCCACCGGTGCGCCGTCGGGGAAGGTCAGCTCCGCGCCGTTCTGCACCGCTCGGTACTCCTCGTTGTCGTGGGCCATCACTGTCGTGTGCACGTTGCTGAAGCAGAGATATCCGCCGTGCAGCATATCCAGATGCGTGCGGACGTAAGTCACCGCAGCTTCCACATTGGAAACCACATAGTTCACGCCGAGAACCGGGCACCTGTCCGTGAGCGGCACAAATTCCGCGACCGCGAGATCGCCCAGCTGGCGGACAAGCTTCGGAGGGATATCCGTGCCCGGGAGGGTGAGGGCGACGCTAATGACGCAGCCTGTCCGGGCAAACCCCTGCCTTACGCGCTCCAGCTCCTCCGGCGGATAATCCGGTAAATAAAGCAGAACGTCAGTGCACTCCCTGTCCGGAAGGTGCCAGGGGACGGTTCTCTGGTCAGTTTTCTGAAAACTCGCCAGAGAACCGTCCCCTGGCACCTCTATTACCTGCCGGATTTCTTCCGACGGGGAGAGGGATTTTTCCAGGTGCTCCTTCACCAGGGCATGACGCTCCGGGGTGGTGACAAGCGCGATGCGCCGCACGGGCTTCTCCGCCGCGTTCTTTAATTCCCTGCGGATTCTCCCGCGGAGAACGAGGCGCATCGCCGCGTCGAGCGGAACGGCAGCCACGAAGAGATAACCCAGGAAAAGCCTGGAAATATCGTGGCTGGAGCGCGTGGCAAAAAGAAGGAGGATCAGCAGAAGGAAAATGACGATCCCGTTCTTCACCGCTCCTGTCACGCACTGTACGGGATCCAGGTCGGCAAAACTCTTCTGCCCGCCCGCGCGGCGGGACACGAGATACTGCACAAGCAGCGCAAAAAGCAGGAACACATAGATCATGCTGTAGAGCTGCCTGTGCCACCCGGTAAGGAGTTCTCCGTAGCGCAGAAGCATACCCGCGACAAACGCCGCGGTGTAGGAAAACACGTCGATAATGAGAAGTTGTCTCGGTCGGAAGTTTTTTAACATGGTCACATATATTTCGCTGCGCCGCTTTGCGGCATTTCATGGCTGCTCTCAGACCGCCGTATACGCTCCGTCGATGATGATGTCGGCGCCGGCTCCCGCAAGCTCCCGGCAGATCACCTGCCCGATTCCGCGGCCGCCGCCCGTCACAAGGGCTGTTTTGCCCTCAAGAGAAAAGAGTTTTGTCCGATAGCCTTCAGCCATGATGATTCCTCCTTCCTGCTGCAAATTGACATTTCCGGCTTGACGGGGTAAATTCCGGATAAAGGGCATATTAAGCTTGCTGCCCGCGCGGCGCAGGTCCGCATGGACTCATTATACCGCAGTTTGTCTTAAGTTTTTGCCGCAG
>OMSM01000355.1 GCA_900313745.1 uncultured Lachnospiraceae bacterium | reverse complement strand
TCCTCGCCGGCGAACTCGTGCTCGCTGCGCTTCCGGTCCGGCTTCACCGCACCGGGAACGCCCTCCCAGTGAAACTTGGACGAGGTCTGCACGATGCCCTGCAGATCTACTTCATTGGCGTAGAAGAGGAAGTGGCGGAGGGAGTTCTGGTCGTCGACTTCCGCGTCCTGGGTGATGATAGTACGGATTTTGTTCATAACAGTCTCCTTGTGGTCCGGGGCAGAAATAAAGGCCGTTAATTCGTGCGGCAGGGACCGGTGCCTCTGCGGGCGGATTAACAGCCTTATTATATCATCGTCAGCCCTTGACTCCACCCAGGGTGATGCCCTTGACGAAGCTCTTCTGGACGAAGGGATAGACGATAATGATCGGGAGGATGCCGAGAGTCGCGATGGCCATGCGGACCGTGACCGACGGAATCTCCGCGAGGCCCTGGGAGACGTTGGAGACATCGCTGGCGTTCTGTGTGAGCGCGTTGATGTTCTGCATCAGGCGGTTTAGGAGGTTCTGGATGCTGAAAAGATCCGTGCGCTTCACCAGGTAGATGTAGCCGTTGTTCCAGTCGTTCCAGTAGGCGATGCCGGAGAACATGGCGACCGTTGCGATGATGGGCTTGGCCAGCGGGACGACGACGGCGGTGAGCGTCTTGAATTCCGTCGCGCCGTCGATGTAGGCGGCCTCGAGGATCTCATCCGGCACACCGGAGACGAAGTAGCTCTTCATCAGCAGGACGTTGAAGGCGCTCATCAGGAGGCTCGGAATTAACAGGGCGAAGATCGTGTCCTTTAAGTGGAACACGTTGGTGTAGTTGATGTAGGTGGGCACCAGGCCTCCGTTGAAGAGCATGGTGAACACCACGTAGAAGGTGAAGAAACCCCTCGCGGGAAGATCCTTCTTGGAGAGGCCGTAAGCCAGCCCGATGGTAATCAGCACGCTGAAGAGAGTGCCGGCGGCGGTGATGAAGAAGGAGATCCCGTAGGCCCTGAGGACCATTCCGCCGTTGAAGGCGAAGATCCACCGGTAGGAATAGGTGCTCCACTTCGACGGGAAGAAGGAGTAGCCGTTCTTCATGAGCGAGGCGTTCTCGGTCAGGGAGGAGATGAACATCAGCGCGATGGGCAGGAGGGCGTTGACGGTCAGGATGATCAGTACAATATGGCCGATTAGGTTAAACCGCTTATCTTCTCTGGTTTTCATTCTATTGCAGTCTCCTTGGACAGGCGTCCGCCCGCGGGCGGCGCGTTGAAACGGATCAGGCGGGGGAAAACTCACCACAGCGCGGAGTCACTGTCGATGTGCCGGACCAGCAGATTGGCGCCGAGGATCAGGATGAAACCGACGACGGACTGGTAGACACCCGCGGCGGCCGACATGGAGATGTTGCCAAGCTGCAGCAGGCCGCGGTACACATAGGTGTCAATGGTCTGGGTGGTGGGGTAGAGCGCGCCCTGGTTCATGGGAACCTGGTAGAACAGGCCGAAATCCGAGTAGAAGATCCGGCCGACGGCCATCAGGGTAAGCATAATCACGGTAGGTTTAAGGAGCGGGAGGGTGATGTACTTTATCTGCTCCCACTTGGTCGCGCCGTCGATCATCGCCGACTCGTAGAAGGACCGGTCAAATCCTAAGAGGGTGGAGAGGTAGATGATGCAGTTGTAGCCTATGGCCTTCCAGGCACTGACGAAGACGATGATGAAAGGCCAGTACTTCGGCTCCGAGTACCAGCTGATGGGCTCCTTCCCGAGTTTTGCCAGGATGAAGTTATTCACAAAGCCGTTCTCGACGCTGAAGAACGCGAAGACCAGGTAGCCGATGATGACCGACGAGATCAGGTGCGGCAGCAGGATGGCGCTCTGATAGAAGTTCTTGGTTTTGCCCCACATCTCCGAGAGGAGGATGGCAACGGTGATCGCGAGAATGGTGTTGATCGCGATGAAGGCGACGTTGTACAGGATGGTGTTCTTCGTGATCAGCCAGGCGTCATTGGTCTGGAAGAGGTACTCGAAGTTCTTGAAGCCGGCCCAGGGGCTTCCGTAGATGCCCTTCCGCGCGTTGTACTGCTTGAAGGCCACGACAAGTCCCGGCAGCGGCATGTAGTTGTTGATGAAGAGATAGATCAGCCCCGGGAGCATCAGAACATAGACAGGGATATAGCGGGCGAAGCGCTTCCGGTTCATCCTGGGTTTCGCGGCAACAGATTTGCTGCTCATGGCATTCCTCCGTTTTCTCTTATCCGGCGGGCATATATCCCGGGACAGGGCAATGATGATGGTGTCATTATATTTGCCCGGAATCCATGGTAAAATAACAAAACAGAGGCTGATTAACACTATTCCGATTTGTTCTCCCGACAGGCATACAACCCCTTTTCTCATCCCGGGCGGAGGATACCTCCGCACTTCCGGAGCCGGCGTATACCATGAAAAAACTCCCAAGGACCGGACCGGTCTCGCTTCGCCGCATTCTTCTTTTCTTCCTTCTGGGAATCCTTGCGCTCTTTCTTGCCATACTGCTCTACAACAATGTATCGGTGATCAGGATCATGGACCGGCGGATTATTTCCGACGCGCAGAATTCGACGCTGATGTACCAGAAGCAGCTCAGGGCGGAGCTGGACAGGATTGATACCTATCTCTTCACAACAGGGGATTCCGACGCGGATTTCAACCGGCTTACCTACATGGAGGAGGGCGACGCGGAGTGGGTCCCGACACAGATCGGAATCAGGACAAAACTCTTCAGCGCATCCTACAATTACACCGTGGACGGGCTGTTCGCCTATGTTCCGGAGAGTGACACCTTTATCTTCGGAAGCCACACCACGCTGTCCTTCGCTGACGCAAAGCAGATCCTGCTGGAGGAGATCGGGGAAGGGCCGGCGGGAGGCTGGACGGTGAAGGAATACGAGGGGGAGTACTATCTGGTCCGGACGCTGAAGCTCCGGGGAGTCTATCTCGGGGCGGTGATCAGGATGTCCACGTTCCTAAGCTCGGTGACCGAGGTGGAGGAGAACCCGGCGGGACTGTACCTTGTCGACGGTGAGGGGAAAATACTTAGAGACGGAAGGGAACCGTTTCAGCTGCCGGAGGAGAGCAGCCGGGAGGGATACTGGATCGGAAGGATAGAGCGCCCCGATGCGGACCTCCACGAGGAGAACACGGGTAAGGTGAGAATGCTTGCGGTCATCAGGCCGGTGACGGACCGGATCGTCCTTGGGCAGCTCCTGCCCATGTCCGACCTTCAGGCCATCTACCGGCGCTTCTTTGTAATCGCGCTGATTGCCGCGCTTACTGCCGCGGCGGGATGGTTTGCAATGGCGGTCTTATTCCGGAGGCAGATCGTCGTTCCGGTGACCCGGCTCACGGAAGCTCTGGCGGACGTCTCCGGGGGCAGCCTGGAGCGGCCGCTTCCGGAGGAGGGGCGGATCTCGGAGCTCAGGATCATGACGCGGACCTATAACCAGATGATCGCCGAGATCCGGGATCTTAAGATTGACGCTTATGAGCGAAGGATCGAGCATCAGGAGCTGGAGATGCAGTATCTTAAGCAGCAGGTCGCTCCACATTTCATGATCAACTGCCTCAATACCGCGTACCAGCTCACGGAGTTCGGAGAGCTGGACCTGGCGAGGAAGATGCTGAGGAGTCTGTCGGACCACCTCCGCTATATTCTCTCCTCCGGGAAGACGGTGTCCCTCTCGGAGGAGCTGAAGCTCGTCCGGAACTATATTGAAATGTCCTCTATCCGTTATCCCGAATCGCTTGACTTCACCCTGGAGTGCGATGAAGGGACGGATGATGCGACAGTGGTCCCGCTCGGGATACTGAATTTCGTGGAGAACACAATAAAGCACAATGCCACTTCGGGGAGCCGGCTCGGAATAGACGTTTCCGTCCGCTTCACGGGAGACCCGGAGGAGCGGAGGCTGAAGATCTCGGTGAGCGATACGGGGAAGGGGATAGAGGAGGGCATGCTCTCCAGAATCCGTTACATCCAGAGCCATCCGGACAATAATGACGGGCACATCGGCGTCGGCAACACGATACTCCGGATCACGGACGTATTTCCCGACGCAGGGATAAGTTTTGACAATATTCCGTCCGGAACCCTTCCCGGTGACGGCCTGTGCCGGGGGG
>OMSM01000247.1 GCA_900313745.1 uncultured Lachnospiraceae bacterium | reverse complement strand
GCACGTTTTGCAATCCCGCAAGGTCTTTTAAGTCGTGTTCTTGCAGAAAGGCTCAACACGGAGTTTAAAGCAGGACGCTTCCGATGTTTACCATCGGCTGCGCCCTTGTTTTATTGATTCCAATTTGTCTGCCTGTGTTTCTCAGTTCCGACTCTGCTTCCATCTGCCGCTCGCCAGGTAGATGCTGCAGATTCCCGCGCTCACGAAGGGCGCCGCGCTGTAGGCGACAGCGATGCCCTCAAAGCCCAGCGGGGTGTAGCGGCTCAGCACAAAGGCGAAGAGATAGCGGACAAGATAGGCCGTGATGATGGCACAGCACATGGGTACGAGGGTATGTCCGGCCCCGGTCAGTGTACCGAAGAGGCAGAACATGATATTCTCCGCTGCAAACCCCACGGCAAACCACCGCAGATAGCGGATCCCCGCATCGATGACTTCCTGCTCGTCGGTGAAGAGGCCCAGCATCTGCGCCGGCCACAGTTCGCACAGCAGCGTGATGACCGCGGCAATCACCGAGACCACACCGATCCCCGTGCCAAGTGCGCGGAGGATCCGGCGGTATTCCCGGCGCGCGTAGTTCTGTGCGCACATGCTGATCATCGCCGTCATCATGGCCTGCCCCGCCAGCACCGTAAAGTTCCAGAGTTTCGCCACGGCACCCGCAGCGGCAGAGTGATAAACGCCGAAGGCGTTGACCAGCCCGCCCACCAGCAGGAAGCTGGTATTGGTCAGTACCATCTGGATCACCTGGGGAGTGCTGATCTTCGTCAGCCGCTGCAGGATCTCCCGATCAAAGCCGAAGGCCTGCTTTTCAAAATGAAAGTAACCTGCCCGGCAGACCGTCCGGCAAATCAGCAGCGCGCTCAGCGCCTGGCTGATAACCGTCGCCAGGGCAGCGCCTGCAGCCCCCGTGTGCAGCACAGCCACAAACAGCATGTCCAGCACAATGTTCAGCGCCATCGTGAAACTCACGATCCGCAGCGGAGAAACACTGTCTCCAATCCCACGCAGAATCGCGTAAAAGCAGTTGTAGGTGTAGACAAACACCGTCCCCGCCATGCAGATACAGAGATAAGCCACTGCTCCGGAGAAGCTCTCCCCCGGCGTGTTCAGGAAGTTCAGGATCGGTCTGCAGGCCAGAAGGACCAGTATGGTCAGTCCCAGGGCAATGACAAGCAGCAGGCTGATCATGGTGGAGAGTATCCGGCGGATGCCCTCGTACTCTCCCCGTCCGAAGCTCTGCCCGGTCATTGCCGCTCCTCCGTTGGAGATTGCAACTGCCACCACCAGGACCACGTTCGTCACCTGCCCGCCGATGCTCACGGCGCTCATGCCGTCCGCGCCGGCAAAATGGCCCAGAATGACCATGTCCGCCACATTGTAGATCGCCTGAAGGAAGTTGATCAGGATGATCGGCAGGGCGAAAGCCAACAGCTTCTTTCCCGGGTCACCGACGGTGAGGTTGCCGCGGTCGCTCCGGCTCATGCCCTCCACGCTTTCCTCAGGACGACGCTCCCGTGCAGGTCGCAGACCGGCATGGACAGCAGCCCCCGCTCTGCGCAGAACTCCCGCACGGCTTTTCCCGCGCCGGAAAACTGCGTGCTGTTCACATCGTGAATCAGCAGCACCCCACCCGGTGACAGACGATCGAAAAACAGCGGCAGTGCCGCCACGGTGGGGGCGTAGAGATCCGCATCGACAGAAACAAAGGCAAAGGTTTTCTCCATACAGCTGCGGAAGGTCGCCGGGAAGTATCCCTTGTGGAACACCGCCTGCTCGGGGTAGAGCAGACGCTTGTCCACGATGTCCTTCGCGGTTTCGGAAAAATCGCCCGTCTTCGCCCGGGACAGTCCCTGCGCCTGTTCGATCTCCACGTCCTTCGCCGGGAAGCCCTCGAAGGTATCGAACAGGTGGATCGTCCGGTCGGAAAACGCCGCGTTGATCAGAACTGCAAAGTCTCCCCGGAACACCCCCAGCTCCGCTACGTCACCCGGGATGTTCTCTTCGTGAATCTGCTCTGCCAGCAGACGCATGGTCGCAGCCCGTGCATCAAAAGTTTTCAGCGCGTTCGGCTGCAGCACCGGTCCGTCGAAGCCGAGCTGACGGATCTGGGCTTCCATCTGCCCGGCACGCTCTTCGTCCAGCACGCAGAGGCAGAAACAGTCCGGGTCATAGAGCAGGCTCTCCCGCGGGGAGACCACGGGGATTCCCGCCAGAGTCGTTCCCCACTTGCCCTCAGAATTATCTGCGAAACAGGAAATTCTATACTCCGTTCCCATCAGCCGAGAGATCATGGCGCCGATCTGTCCCGCGCCGAAAAGCACCACCGTTTTCATGCGTCCGTCTCCTTTGCGTTCTCCACGATAAAGGCCCTGGCCTTGTCTCTCAGCAGCTGCTCACGGACAGGCTGCTCCTCCACCTGGGCCATCACCTCATCTGTTTCCAGGCCTGTCTCCTCTGCAATGCCCCGGTAAACCTGCATCAGCTCTTCTTCGCTCACGCTCAGGTTCTCCTGTGCGGCCACCGCGTTCAGCAGCAGGTCAAAGCGCGCCGCATCCTTCGCACGTTCGGCGTTGTTCTCCTTCCAGAGCCCTGTGGTCTGCTGGATCGACCCGAGATAAGCCTCGAAGGCTTCCTCGATTTTCTCGTCGTCGGTCATACCACGCTTCTTCTCGCCTCGCTCGGCAATCAGCCCGTCGATGGTCTCATCGAAGCTTCTTGGTACGATGCGGTAGTGCTCCACCAGCTCCCGGATCAGCGCATGGAACTTTTCCGGGGAGAGCTCCTTGTTGTCGCCGGAGACGGTCTGCAGCATCACATCCAGCGCCTCGGCCTGAACCTGGGCTTTCGGCCGGTAAACGTCCATTTCCTTGTATGCCGCTTCCAGTACCGCCGTGAAGTCCGCCAGCAGGTGATAAATCGCGTCCTGTCCGATCTTCATCTTTTCACGGGCCAGCATGGCTTCCAGCTTCTGGCTTACCATGGCCTGGGGCACCTCGGTCTGCATATTCCGACAGGCCGCGAGCAGGGCTTCAGCCGTAAAGGCTTCTTCATCGCTGCGCTTTGCCCGGACCTCTACCCCTTTGTATTGTCCCAATGTGACTTCCGGATAAATGTCGCAGCAGACGGTAAACTTCGCTCCCCCGCCCTGCATCCAGGTTACCGAAGTCAGCTGCGGCCGGCCCACCGGGCGGATTCCCTGTTCCTGCAGATACCGGCCATAGAGCTTCGGCACACAGAGATCCAACGCCTCGTCGAAGAGCGCCGTTTCGCCATAGAGCTTCTCAATTTCACTTCTCGGCGCAAGTCCTGCCGCATAACCGGGAACCACGATCTTATCCGTGTTCTCCACATAGGCGTCTTCCAGCGCTTTCCAGAACTCCTGCGGTTCGATACGGATCTCTGCGGTATTGGTTCCGTTCTCCGTATGGGAAGCAAGTATGATCATCGTGAAACCTCCTCGAAAAATGGCACCAGCACCGCTGATGCCATTTATAATTTGATTATATCATGGTTTCCCTGCGCCGACAATTGCTTTTGTCAGGGGGATCCCGGTAAAGATCCCAACCAGGGCGGACAGATAGACCGTCAGCAGGGCGATCGGGTAGCAGGACCACCAGGCCGCAAAGAAGTGCGGGCCGATTCCGGCGTTTACCGCCGTCATCAGCAGCGTCATGATCGTCCCGAGAAACAGCGCCAGTACAATCGTCGACACCAGAGTAAAGCCCGCCGTACCCGGTTTCAGTCCGAACAGGGAAGCAAACTTTGCGCCCCAGTCCACCACCGGAATCAGAAATACCAGGATCGTGCTCACCGTAAAAGCAATCACGAAGCCCTTGAGGAATATCCCGAAGCTCAGCATGCCGACCAGAGCCGGCAGCACAATGCTGAGCACCACGTTGATGACAAATGAGATCCACAGATTCAGGATCACGTCGAACTTGGAATACTTCTTCATATCAATTTTCCTCCGATGATTCAATTTCCGGAAATCTGCTGCTTTTCTTCTGCTCTTCGAAAGACGGTCAGCACGTTGCGGCCGTATTTGAATTCAAACGAAATCTCGTCCATATGGGAACGTGTGAAACTCTCTCCGCCGCTCGGACAGGGGTTGTAGATGGGTCCCGCGTGCATCATCTGCACCGCGCTTCCCGCTGCGGTATTCTCGACGCTTACGATCAGCCTTCCGACACCGCCGTCGGCCTTTACCAGGTCCGGGAGCATCTCGTCCAGGGCAACCGCAAAGTCCTCCTTCGCGCTCTCGTCACAGCGTGACTGCCTCAGGCCGTCAGCTACATACTCCTTTACTCTTGCAGGCAATTCTTCATTCACCGGGATGTTCAGTTTCTCCATGGCGCACTCCTTACTTGATCACAACGACTTCGTTTCCGGTCTTGAAGTTCATATACTCGCTGTGGCCGGTCAGAAGATTTTTGACATCGCTCTCTTCACAGGGCACGCCGATGGAAATCCGGTCAAACATCCCCGCCAGCAGCTGCATCCGAAACTTATCCTCCGGGTAATACTGGATCAGCGGAACCGTGCTCTCCGTTCCCAGCCGCGGCACGATGTGCACCAGGTGCGGCAGCATCGCAAGCTCCGCCAGCGTCAGCTCCTCCGGCCGTCCGTAAACCGTCACGTCCTCGCGCTTTTCGTTCTCGGGCAGCGGGTGGAAGAAATGCAGCTCTCCCCCCTCGTTGTAGGCCGCACCCATGATGTGCTGCAGCCGTCCGTATTCCGCACGGACGAAGGCTGCCTTTTCCTCTTCGATCACCGGAAGCAGCCTTGTCTTCTGCAGGGCCGCCAGCGCAGCCGGATCTCCGCAGTCTGCCGCGGCCTCCTGATACTGTGCGTACAGATTCGCCTTTTCGCTCATGCTTGTCCCTCCTCAGATGCTCCAGTCCATTTCGTCAATCCGCTTCAGGATCTCCTGCTGCCGTTCCTGAAACTGCAGTTCCTTGTTATGCAGGTAATACTTGTCGCAGCCGTAATGCCCGATGAAGCGGGCGCTGTAGTAGTTCACCGTCAGCTCCGTCACAAACAGCAGTACCTCGTCTCCGTCCGCAAAGGCCTCCTCGCAGAAGGTGAATGCGTTCTCCAGCGCTTTTCCGCCTGCGGCGGCGCCTGCCTTCAGGCCCGCCACCTGTCCGCGGAAGGCCTCTCGCACCAGCTCGAAGGCTTCCGGTCCCTCTGTTTGCCCGTTTTTCATCAGCATGGCCCGAAAGTCGTCCAGCATCCGGATCATGCGCTTCATCTCCCGCTGAGCCTGCGGAGACACGGATGCGGCGCGCTGCCCGACGGCCAGCTTCTCTTCCTGTTCCGTGAGGCATGCTTCCAGCGCTTTCAGGACCTCCGGGTTTCCGGCAGCGAGTACGGATTTCAGTTCTTTGAGCTGTGCCGCCACGAGGTCCAGTACGTTTTCCGTCTCGCACACGGCGCGCAGCCGCGACGTCACGGCATCGAACAGCAGCCCCAGCAGGCTCAGCCGCTCGTCCATCCCCGCGCGCCGGGCACGCAGGACGATGCTCTCGCTCGCCGTCCCGTCAAGAATCTGTTCCACCTGGTAGTCGCTGCGGTACTTGTTGAACAGATCGTAATAGATGGCAAAGTCCTTCGCGATCCGCGGGTCCTGCAGATACTGGACGATGAGCTTCTCGTTGACCTCCAGGCTGTTTTCTTCATAGAGGCAGATCATCTCGCTGAGATCGTCCCATCCGCGCGCCGTCACAAAGCGCTTGCCGTCGGCGGCGTTCTCGACCTTATAGAAGTCTTTCTTCCGTGCCGCGAGATAGGTCATCACCGAGGCATGAACCCCTTTGCGGTAGGCATATTTTTTCCAGACCTCATAGTCCGGTTCGATGTCGATGCGCTTGAGCCGGTCCCAGGTCACCACGTCGAAGTCCCGGACGGATTTGTTGTACTCCGGCGGGTTCCCTGCCGTTACCAGGATCCACCCGGCGGGCACGCGGTGCTGGCCGAAGACCTTGTACTGCAAAAACTGCAACATGCAGGGCGCCAGGGTCTCGGAAACGCAGTTGATCTCATCCAGGAAGAGGATGCCTTCTTTCAGCCCCGTCTCCCGCATCAGGTCGTAGATGGACCCGATGATCTCGCTCATGGTGTATTCCGAGACCTGATAGGTCTTCCCGCCGTATTCCTTCTCCGTGATGTAGGGCAGGCCGAGTGCCGACTGGCGCGTGTGGTGGGTCATGGAATAGGACACCAGCCCAACGCCCAGCTCTGAGGCGATCTGCTCCATGATGGCGGTCTTGCCGATTCCCGGAGGGCCGATCATGAAAACCGGACGCTGCTTCTCGATGGGGATGCGGTAGGCGCCGAATTCGTCCTTGGTGAAATACGCTTTCATCGCCGACTTGATCTGTTCCTTTGCCTCTGCGATGTTCACCGGGTCACTTCCCTTCTCTCCGCTCTGCGGATTCAGATATCGTACTTGTCGAAAATATTCTCGTCTTCCAGGCCGCTGCCGCGATAGTCCAGCAGCAGTGCGACGATCTCCATGGCACGGGACCGCTGGGCCTTTTCCAGTACCCGCGCGTGGTCCTCCTGCCCGATCATTCTCTTTTCCGTGAAGTAGCGCACCGCGTCCGGCATGTTCCGTTCGATGCAGGCCTCGAGGATCCGGACCGTGTTCCCGCGCATCCAGTTCTCATAGGCCGCCGCGATCGCGGGCGAAAAGTCTGCTGCTCTGCGGCAGTAGCCGATCACGGCGCAGACCCGCTCCTTCTCCGACTCGAACTGCTCCGGGCGCATCCCCGGGGCAATAATGGATTCCAGACTGTCGCAGTCCCGGAGAGGCTCTCTGCCAAGGCGATGTACTGCCACCGGCAGATTCAGTTCCTTCAGCCCTCTGCAGCCGGCAAACGCCTCTTCGCCGATCTCTGCCACCGTGTCCGGCACTGTCAGGAACAGGATTTGGGGCTTTTCGGCAAAGGCGCCGGGCGCCACGGCCCGGACAGAAACCGGTACTCGGATCTCCGTGCGCGGCTCGATGCAGCCGTAGCAGACGCCGTCCAGCACGACATAGCCCTCTTCATCTGCGAGCCCTTTGCAGCCGTCGAAGGCTCCAGCGCCGATGGTACGGACACTCTTCGGAATCTGCAGTTTTTCCAGCGCCCGGCACCCGGCCAGAGCTTCCCGCCCGATCCGCTCCAGTTTCGGAGACAGCCGCAGCTCTTCCAGCGCCGCGCAGTTCTTCAGCGCCTTGTCCCCCAGCACCGTGAGGCTCTCCGGCATGCAGAGCTGCCGGAGGCTTCTGCAGTCGCCCAGGGCCCGTCTCCCGAGGGCGGTGATCCCCTCCTCCAGAGTGACGGTCTCCAGTCCGTCGCAGCCGAAGAAGCTGTCGTCCGGAAGCACCTCCACCGCACCGGGCACCGTCATCTCCCGGAGCAGCCGGCAGCCGGCGAAAACGCTCTCCCCCATGGTACGCAGCGTTCCCGGCAGCGGCGCGCTCTGCAAACATCTGGCTCCGGCAAAAGCCCGGTTCTCAAGAGTCGTGAGTCCCTCCGGGAGCACGGCATCTTCCAGCGTGATGCAGCTGTAGAACGCATCGACACCGATTTTTTCCAGCCGTTTCGGGAACTCGACACTCCGCAGGTTTTCACAGCCGGAGAAGGCTCTCTCGCCGATGACGGCGGCGTTGTCTCCGATCTTTACGGTCTCGATGTTGTTGCTGCCGAAGAACGCCCAGCCCGGGAACTTTTTCAGACTGTCCGGGAAGCAGACCTGACGCAGGGAGCGGCAGTTGGCAAAGATGCCGTTTTCGATCTCCTCCACGCCTTCTTCAAACACTGCCCTGCTCAGGCGCGCACAGCCCTTGAAGCAGTGCCAGCCGATCCGCCGGACTCCCGCGGGGATATGGACCTCGGTGAGCGCCGAGCAGTCCGAAAACGCCCGCCAGCCGATGTCTGTGACACTCTCCGGGATCTTCACCTCCCGCAGCAGCACGCGCTCATGAAAGGCATCCGCCGCGATGGTCTCCGTCCCCTCCGGAATCACGGCGGAACGAAGATTTCTCCGTGCTTTGAACAGGACCTTTCCCAGGAAGAGGAAGTCCTCCTTCCAATCGGTTTCATTCTCGTTGTAGTATCGGTAGAACGGTGTTCCCGCAAATGCGTCCGGTCCGATAAACCGAAGGCTCCCCGGAGCAGAGACCTTTTTGAGGTTTGCGCACCACTGAAAGGCTTCGCTCTCGATGCGCTCCAGCCGCGGCGGCAGCACCGCTTCCTCCACATCCCGGCAGTCCCGGAATGCCCCCTCGGCGATCACGGTGACTTCCTCTGGGATCTCCGGCCAGGGGCTGTGCCCCCGGTACTTCAGCAGTTTTCCGTTTTGGATTTCAAATTCGTCCGTCATGCTTCTCTGTCTATCGGTCCGACAGGTTCTCGATGTCTGTCTGCGTCATTCGGATCCGGATGGCCCAGGGCGGGGTATCCGGGAGCTCTCTTCCGTTGTCCACGAAGACAAAGGCGGCTTCGTACTTCGGCGGCATCGGCGGGAAGGTCCCGTACCCGTCCGTGAAGTAGATCAGGCCTTTCAGGTTCTGAAACTCATGCTGCCGCAGCAGCATGTCCACGTGGTCGAACACCGGCCGGAAGTCCGTCCCGCCGAACCCCCTCAGCACCATGCGCCGCATATATGCGTCAAATTCATCCTGGCTGGTGATCCTGGTGTCCTCTTCCACCCTCGCTCCGCACTGGAGAATATGCACGTTCACCGTGGTAAAGAAGTTCTCCGTCTGCTTGAGGATGTTCCAGGTCTTGGTGACAAAGGTCTGGATCAGCTCCCCCGCCACCGATTCCGACGTGTCCAGTGCGATGACAAACTCCCGCACCCGCTGCACTTCCTTGTATTCCAGCGGCTCGATCAGCGGCATCCGTTCATAGAGTTTCAGGCCGTAGGTATAGAAAATATAGTCGAATTCGTCGTCGTTGACCTGAAGGTTCTCCCCCAGGACCGCGAAGCGCCGCAGGAAGGCCGCGTAGTCCACCTTCTCCCGGTTGACTTCTTCCAGTGCCGCCACAAAATCGCCTGCGTTCTCTCCGTAGGACGAAGACGTCGTGTCCAGATCGACCTGGATCCGTTCGCTGATGTCCTTCCACATCTGTTCCGTCTCCCGGGGTGACATGGCTTTTTTCTCGCCGGGACGGTCGTTCTCCTGCCCGGCCATGCCCTCGCCGCTGTCGCCGCTGTCCCGGGTCTCGCCGGTGGCCCGGCCGCCGGAAGCGGACTGTTCTTCTCCGTCCTCCTCTTCGGCGTCCTCCGAATTCACGCTGTCCGTGCCCTCGGTCTCGCCAGGTTCGGGTTTTCCGTTTGCCCTGTCGCTGTCGTCGTTTCGGTCCGAGTCACTCCCGCCGCCTGTCAGTTCCGGTGCCTTATACCAGATGCTGTGGTCGTCGGCATAGAAATAGGACCGGATACGCGAGATCTCCTGCGGCGGAAGCTCCTGTTCCAGAAGCCAGCGGTAGATGCGCTCCGCGGTCAGGCGCGGCATGGCCTCCTTCAGCTTCCGGATCAGCCACTCCTGCTTCTCCTGCCGCTCACAGTAGAGCGACTTGATGTTCAGATCACGGATGATGTGTTCCACCGCGATGTCGCAGGCGAGGTCCCAGATCTCCGTATGGATCTTTCTCCCGACAAACAGGTGCCTGAACACGCAGTGAAGCGTCAGATGAAGATAGTCACGTACCGGGATCTCGCGTGCCCTGCGAAAGCTCCTGCAGATGTGCAGGGAGTTGTAGTATAAGAACTGCCCGTCTGTTGCGATCTCCGGCGTGATGGTCTCATCCCCGGGAACAAAGCGTACCAGTGCCGATTCCAGAAAACGCAGATGAATCAGCAGGGTGTTTCTTGCGAGGCGGAGAATCTCCCG
>OMSM01000351.1 GCA_900313745.1 uncultured Lachnospiraceae bacterium | reverse complement strand
GTAAAAGTCTATCACACGCGGGATGGAAGTTCCAATATCATATTGTGGTCATTCAGAACATCGGAACTTCGCGGACAGCGGCACCGGATGCTGTTGTGTGTATGCCGGCTGTTGTCATTGCCGGGAGAATAGCTTATTGTGAAAGTGATAAGATAGGCTGTATCCGGCAAAACCTCATTCGCGGATTTTGCCTCAGCGAGGGAATAAAATATGAACGTCCCGCTGATGCGGTCCGTTCATATCGCACCAACGGTGCTCGCGCACCGGGTGCCGCATTCGGCAAAACCGCATTCGCGGGTTTTGCCACCTTGGGGGGAAAGTATGAGCGGAACTTACAGAAGCAGAGAGAAAGAAGCATTGGAGAAGTGGATGGCCGGCCAGGCGGCACATCGGGAGCAGGAAATGCAGCTGATAGCACAGATCCCGGCACTCTATACTGATGAGGATCTCGAGACCGCGGAGATCTGGCTGCCCATGCGGGACGGCGCGAAGATGAAGACCGTAATCGTGAAGCCCAGAACCGCGGACGAAAACAACCCGGTTCCGGCGCTGCTCCAGCGCACCCCCTACGGGCTGCAGGGAGACGTCATGGTCGGCACCGGAAGGGAATTCGCGAAACGTGGCCTTGCCTACATTGTGCAGTGCTGCCGCGGCACGGACGGCTCCGAGGGCACATGGGAGCCTAACGTCAATGAGCGGAACGACGGCATCGACACACTGAACTGGATGAACGAACAGCCCTGGATCGAGAGCATTGGCTACTTCGGCGGTTCTTATCTGGCCCTGACCGGCTGGATACTCATGGATTCCCTGCCGGAGAAGGTCAAGGCCATGTATCTCTCCGTTTACGGCACAGACCGCCACACTTCGGCATACTGCGACGGGCTTTTCCGCCAGGATATCCTGACCGCGTGGGCGATGAGCAACGCTGGCAGGCCCGTTACGGCAGACTTCGTCGATTCCGCGCTGTACAGGCCTCAGGCAGAGGTTGACCGCGCCATGTGGGACGCGGATCTTCCCTGGTACCGCGACTGGATTACTCACACAGACCGCAGTGATCCGTACTGGGCGGAGGGATTCTGGGCGCTGCTCAAGGAGATGCCGCAGCATGTCAGGATCCCGCTGGTGATCGAGGAGGGGTGGTATGACCACCATCTGGGAAGCGCGCTCTCGGGCTACCGCTCCATGTCCGGGGAGAGCCTGAGTCACACGCTTTTCCGCATCGGGGCCTGGAACCATGGCAGCGGACCGGTGCTTGACGGCCATCACTGCGAAGATCTCAGGAACTGGTCGTTCCGGCCTGTTTATGAGTTCATGAAGAAGGTGCTGATCGACCACGAGACGCCCGGGACAGGGGTTCTCCTGTACAACATCGGGGAGGACCGCTGGCTGGAGGCGCCGGAATGGCCCGTACCGGAGAAGGAAATGAAGCTCTATCTGTCGGCGGGCAGTCCTGAGAAATCGGCACCCGCAAAGAGCGGCGGCCGCAGACTCACGAAAGAAGCGCCCGTGGAGCAGGAAATGACGGAATATATTTATGACCCCGAAGATCCGGTTTATTCCCACGGGGCGGAGTCCTGCTTCCGCAGCCAGTGGGAGGTCGGCAGCAAGCTGCAGGAGGAGCCGGATTACCGTCCGGACGTCGTGAGTTTTGTCTCGGAGCCCTTCGCGGAGCCTGTCCGGATCGCCGGGCGTATCAAGGCAAAACTCTTCGTCAGCTCGGACGCGGAGGACACAGCCTTTGCGGTCAGGATTTCGGAGGTTTTCCCGGATGGGCGTGCCTTCAACATCCGCTCGGGGATCACCACGCTCGGCTACCGCGGGCACAGCGACGCGAGGCAGACCTATACCCCCGGCGAAGTGGTCGAGGCGGAGGTCGACACCTGGGATATCCTCTGGACGGTCGGTGCCGGCTCCAGGCTGCGTATTGACATTACTTCCTCCGATTTCCCGCAGTACGCGGTACATCCGAATTATCCCGGTGTCTGGGCGCTGCAGGACAAAACCAAACCCGCCCGGCAGACGATCTGCTCGGGCGGAGACACGCCGTCGGCGGTAGTGCTGCCCGTGAAGTAAACCGGCAGCACCCGGAGGGCATCAGCCGGCCGGGCGCCGGCGCGCATATACGGAGGGATCCACGACGTTTGCGGTCTCCCCGCCGGTGCAGATGATCACGCAGTTTTCGGCGGTCATCATCATCATTCTGGCGCGGGCTTCCTTCGCCAGCGCCGCAGAGTGAGGAGTGCCGATGAAGTTCTTTGCGGTGACAAGCGGATTGTCCGCGGGAATGGGCTCCTCGGTGAAGACATCCGCGGCCGCGCCCGCGATCACGCCGCTATTCAGAGCGTCTGCCAGGGCCTGCTCGTTCACGATGCCGCCGCGGCTGTTGTTGATGATGCAGGCGGTTTTCTTCATGAGGCGCAGTTCCTTCCCGCCGATGAGGTTCCTCGTCGCGGGGAGGAGCGGCACATGCACGGTAACAAAGTCGCTCTCCGCCAGGAGGTCGTCCATGCTTCCGCAGTATGTGCAGCCGGCGGCCTCTACCTGGGTGCGCTTTGTCTCCTCCGGGTCATTGCCGGTCTGGAAGCCCAGGGTCCGCAT
>OMSM01000348.1 GCA_900313745.1 uncultured Lachnospiraceae bacterium | reverse complement strand
TCCTCAGCCGGCGCTGAGCGCTCCGGCAGAAATCCTCCCGGGCAGGCAGGGATGAATACAGTACATCGGAACAGGCAGTAAAAAACATCGGACGGCTTTCGGAACCGTCCGGTGTTTTTTACTCTTTATGCTTCTCCACGGTGAGGAAGACCATGGCCGCGGCGATTGCCGCGTAACAGAAAAGATCCATCCCCAGGTAGCAGAACGCGAGCACCTTCTGCACCGTCGGCCCCTGGACAAGCTGCTGGGCATCGTATCCTCCGAGCATCAGCAGCCGGTTGATAAGGCCTGTTCCGAGCCCTGAGGCACCGACCATGATGGATCCGTAGATCGACATGGTAAAGCCGTCGCTCCTGAACCCGTTCATCTTCTCCATATAGTCCAGCACCTCGCTTAACAGTGCCATGGATACGTACATCGCGGGAATCGTCCCGACCGCCTTCACCACAATACCCGCAAGAACCACGGGGAAGGAATGGACATCGGCAAAACAGATGAGGCCGCCCGCGACCGAGAGCAGCATCCCCGCCATGATGGCATTTCTCTTGCCCATTCTTCTCGCGACCGGCCAGGCCAGCACAAATCCCGCTGCAGTCGGGATTCCGCCGACGAAGCCCACCGTGGACAGCAGCGCTCCCGCACTCTCCTCGTCCACCGCCTGACTGAACATCCATCTGCAGTAGTAGCCCATGGAGCCGTTCTTCATTACTCCGCTTATCTGGTAGAAAAGGAAGAACAGGATGATCATCCTCCAGTACCGGTTCCCCATGCATGCGCGAACGTGGTCCCGCTGTGTCAGAGCCGGCGTCTTAAGCTCTCCCGCTGCCGCCTTGTTCGTGTCGGCGTCGAGACTGATCTCTCCCGGGCGGACCAGAGTCTCCTCATAGCGAAGAGACATCCCCATTTCGGATTCGGTTACTCTCTCCCTTGTGAAGAAATATTCGACAAGGATCGCGGCGAATGCCGCGGCCGCGAGCACAAGGGAAAACCTCCTCCAGTGGTGATAGCTGACCGGCACATCCACGCCTCCGTCGCGGCTGTCCGCGAAGAGATAATGCTGCAGAAGCACCGGGACAAGTATTGCAGCTCCAAGTCCCGAAGCAGTGACTGCGGAGGCATTGGTCAGTGCCGCAAGCCTCCCCTTTTCCTTCGCGTTTCTTGTCGAGAGACCGCAGAGCGCACTATGTGCCGTAAAGTAGACCGGCCAGGCAAAGGCAAAATAAAAGTTGTACGTGAAAGCGATCCAGAACATCCTGGCAAAGGGCGGCCAGGAACGGGGCATGAAGAAAAGAAGCATGATGGCGGTGGGAACGATGGGCGCCGACAGCACAAGGAAAGGCCTGGCCTTTCCCTGCGGTGTGCGGATCTCGTCTATCCTCCGCCCGGCGTAGAGATTTCCGATCACAATGAACAACACGGAGATTACAGGAAGAAGTGTGGAAAACATCCCGTACTTTGCCGCGTCGGTCCACTCGATAACATCAGAGTAATAGCGGTTCAGGTAAGCCGCGAAGACCGCGTTGGAGAGCTGGGCAAAAACCGGCCCCAGGAAATAGCCAAGTCCCATCTCGCCGAGGGTGACCTCATCCCTGCGGATCAGCCCGTTCATCCTTCCTTTTCGGAACAGCCGCTCAAAATCCATTTCCGCAAAAACCTGAATGCCGGGTCAGCCGACCAGCCCGGTGATAAAAATCTCCAATCCTATCCCGATCAGGATAAGCCCGCCGAGAATCTGCGCCCGGCCGGACAGCTTCATCCCGAAAACTCTGCCAAGACGGACTCCCGCGGCGCAAAGAATAAAGGTAACCGCCGCGATAATCAATGATCCGTTAACCGTCATTATGAATGTGTATTCCGCGAAGGTAAATCCGACAGAGAGCGCGTCGATGGACGTGGCTATCCCCTGGGTGATGAGTTCCCCCGCGCCGACAGACGGGCCGCCCGGATTCGCGGATCCGGCATGCGGCAGGTATTCCTTCCCCTCACGGGCTTTATCCTGCGTTTCCTTAACTCTTTCCCTACGCTCCCTTATTCCCTCAAGCAGCATCTTTCCGCCGATGTATCCCAGAAGCAGAAGAGCTATCCATGGAATTAACCGGGTAAAGCCCCGGAAAAACACTTCGACGGTACGCACGCACAGCCACCCGGCCACAGGCATGATGAACTGAAAGAAAGCAAAGGTGCCGGCGATTCCTGCCCCCTTTGCTTTTCCCATATCCGGCTCGGCAAGCCCGTCTGCAAGAGAGACGGTAAATGCGTCCATGGCAAGTCCCGCGCCGAGCATAATGCTGTTGATGATAAACAGAGCGTTCAACTGGATTTCTTTTCCTTATCCCTGGCTTTGTCCTTAGTTTTGTCCTTATCTCCGGACTTCCTATCCTTATCCTTGCTCTTTCCGGCCTTTCCGGACTTGTCCTTTCCGTGCTTCCCGCTCTTTTCCGCACTTCCGTCATCCGCGGGAGTACTGCTCCGGTTCTCCTTCGCGGAGTTCTCGGCATTCTGCGAAATCTGCTTCAACTCGCCGAGATAAGTCTCATGCGCTCTGTAATAGGTCTCCCGGAAGGATTCGCTGCTTCGCTCATTTAAGGACGAGAAATAATCGTGCTCCTGATCCGCTATCTCAGGGTTGGCCCGGATAACCACCGCCTCGCCGATATTGGCGCTGACGTCAGAAATACGCTTTAAATCTGTGAGAAGGTTCATATAGTTGGCGTCGGCGTAAACGCTGCACTCCCCGCGCACCATGCGGTTAAGGTGCCGGACCTTCATGGAAGCGATCATCTCGTCCGCCACCTGGCCAAGGGGATGGATGCGGTACGCACTGTCCAGATCCCTTCGCTGGAGGGCCTGCTCCGCGTTGTCCAGTATCTCCGTGAGAAGCCTGCGCATGGCTGCGAGCTCGGCGAGCGCAGCATCGGAGAACCGGACTTCGTGCTTGTTCATGTCCGCCGCGGCATTGGCAATATTCACTGCGTGGTCGCCGAGGCGCTCCAGCTCCGGTACAACTCTGTAATACTGGTCAAGAATCGCCACGAGGCGCTGGTTGTTGATGTTGGGAAGAAGCTCCACCAGATAATGGCTGACATGGTCAGTCATGATATCGATATTCTCCTCCTCCGCCTCCAGCGCCGCCTGCTTCTCCCCGTTGAAATCGACGAGGAGATCCATAGCGATGCTGATGTTCTTCCGCGCCGCGTCCATCATGGCGATGAGAATATCATAGCTGCTCCTTAAGGCGAGTGCCGGGCTTCGGAAGAATACCGGGTTCAGTGCCTCGAGTTTCTCACGGTAAGGGTTCTCCGGAACCGGTTCGTCCTTCACGATCCTGTGGCTTAATCTCTCGTATGTCCCAAGCATCGGGAACAGCGCGACAGCACAGCAGATATTGAAAATCGTGTTGGTATTCGCGATCATTCCGGAGTTGGCTCTGGCATTCCAGAGATTGTCCAGAAGCCCCATGTGGTGGACAATGGTCACCCCCACAAGCACCAGGACGCTCTTGCCCAGGTTGAAGAGGATGTTGACAATGCCGACACGCCTGGCCTCAGCTTTGGCGCCGATGGAGCATACGATCGCGGTCGTGACACAGTCGCCGAGATAGACACCGACAATAACAGCGTAGATGGATTTAAACGCAAGCAGCCCCGATGCCGAAAAGGCCTGCAGAATACCGATAGTCGCGGACGAACTCTGCAGGATAAACGCTACTGCCGCGCCGGTAAGATATCCGAGAAACGGATTATCACCGAGGTTTGCGAATAGGGAATCAAAAACTCCCTTATCCGCGAGGACATCCACCGCTCCGGTCATGTTCATCAGGCCGGAGAACAGGATGCCGAAGCCTATGGCAATGTTGCCGAAGGAGCGGGAGTCCTTGAAGCGGAAGCCCATGATCAGGATAATTCCCACGATCAGGGCTATCGGGGCCAGGGATGAGGGCTTGAACAGCCGGAGGATCGACCCTGCACTCTCGTCGATATCAAGCAGCCGGATGATCTGGCCGGTTACCGTGGTTCCGACGTTTGCCCCGATGATGATTCCTAAGGACTGGTGAAGCGAAAGGATGCCGGCGGCCACAAGACCCGAAGTGATGACGATGGTCGCCGTGGAGGACTGGATGATCGCCGTTACGGCGAGACCTAAAAGAAAGGCTTTGACCGGGTTATTGGTGACATGCTCCATTGCCACCTTCAAGGTGCCGGAGGAGCTCTCCTTGAGGCTGTCCCCCATGAGACGCATTCCGTAAAGGAACATGGCAAGGCCGCCGAACAAGGTTAGCAGACTGAAAAAATCCATGGTAAATCTCCGCCGCACGGGTGCATTCCGGTCCTTCGGGCCGGGTCCGTGCCTGTAAATCAAATTCCTGTTATCCCGTATATTTTGTCACGGCTGTTATTTCCCGTCAAACCAAATTCTTTCCGCCCGCTGTGTGCTTGCTGTATACTGATAATATTCAACAATATTTGAAAAGAGGCAGCCATGATACGCTTCAACAATGATTACAGCGCGGGAGCTCATCCAGCGGTTATGGAAAAACTCCTGAAAATCAACAGCGGCCGCTATCCGGGATACGGCGAGGACCCTCTGTCCTATGAAGCCGCGGACCTTATACGGAAGGCGTGCGCCGCGCCGGACGCGGACGTACACTTTCTCACCGGAGGAACACAGGCAAACGCCCTGATGGTGACGACAGCCCTGCGCCCGTGGCAGAGCGCCGTGTGCGCCGACAGCGGGCATATCAACGCGCACGAAGCAGGCTCCGTCGAGCACGGCGGACACAGGATCACCGCGCTTCCCTCGAAGGACGGCAAAATCACCGCCGCCCAGGTCGAGGAAACCGCGCTGGGGTTCGAGAATAACCTCTTCCGCGACCACGTAACCGAGCCAAAGATGGTCTACATCTCGTCCCCCAATGAGCTCGGCTGCCTCTACAGCCGCTTAGAGCTCTCCGATTTAAGCCGCGTCTGCCGGGAACACGGCCTCTATCTCTTCCTTGACGGCGCAAGGCTCGCCTACGGTCTCGGCGCATCAGACTGTGATTTCACGCTCGCCGACATCGCGGCGCTCACCGATGTGTTCTACATCGGCGGGACCAAATGCGGAACCCTCTTCGGTGAAGCCCTGGTAATCACCAACGATGAGCTGAAGTACGGCTTCCGCAACGCGATGAAGCAGTTCGGCGCGATGCTTGCGAAAGGCTGGCTCATCGGCACCCAGTTCGGCGCGCTCTTCGAGGGCGGGGTTTATGAGGAGCTCGGACGGGAGGCCGACCGGAAGGCCGACCGCATCCGCGCGGAATTTGCAGCGCTGGGTATCACCCCCTGCGCGCCCGGGAACACCAACCAGATTTTCTACTATCTCGACAGCAGGCTGGCGGACGCGTTAAGCGACAGGTTCGTTCTGGAGATCATGGAGAAGACCGCTGACGGAAAGGTAATGGCCAGGATCTGCACCTCCTGGTACACCTCCGATGAAGATGTGGACGCACTGATCGCGGCTGTAAGGAATTATTCATGAAGACGATCGGAATACTTATTCTCCTCCTTCTTTCCG
>OMSM01000354.1 GCA_900313745.1 uncultured Lachnospiraceae bacterium | reverse complement strand
GCCGCCGCGTGCACGCAGTAGTCCACACCCTCCAGTGCCCTGCGCAGCCTGTCCCTGTCGCGGACATCCCCGATAAAGAAGCGCATCACGTCGCTTCTCTCCTTAAAGGGCTCCTCGTTGGACATGACGAACTGCTTGTACTCATCTCTCGAGTAGACGATGATCTTCCTCGGATGGGCATTCTGAAGTGCGTAGCGCGCGAAACAATGTCCGAAGGAACCCGTTCCCCCGGTGATCAGTATGACTTTGCCGTCAAGTACAGATGTATCAATCATGGCTCTTTATGTGGCTTTCGTAGTAATCGTTGATTTTGCTGCAGGTATCGTCGCTTATGTCGTGCTCGATCCGGCACGCCTCGTCCGCCGCGGTCTTCTCGTCGACGCCCAGGGCCATAAGGCAGGCCTTTAAGAGCCTGTGCCGCCCGTAAATGCGCCTTGCGATCTCCTCGCCGGGCGGCAGCAGCGAGATCAGGCCGGAACCGTCCATCGAGATGTATCCGTTCTCGCGCAGCTTCTTCATTGCGACGCTGATGCTCGGCTTGGAATAGCCAAGTTCCGTGGCTATGTCGATGGAGCGGACCTGGCCGTTTCTCTCCGACAGCATCAGTATTTTCTCCAGGTAATCTTCTGCCGACTCATGAATTTCCATTACTCTACCTCTCTGAAAAACATCCGGATTATTCTCCGGGCGCTTCCTTTGCCTTTTTACCGGAAACGGATTTTCTCCCTGCTCCGTCCCGGAACGAGAACACCAGGGCAGCATACGGCTCCAGCGGGAATGCGATGTACTGTTCCCTGAAGTCGCAGTCTCCCTTGATGCTCTTAAAAACCGTGCCTATATCGTGGTCCTCCGTATTGCCGTACTTCTTCAGCGCGCTGTTCAGCACCAGGTCGTAATTTCCCTTTACCGGGACGCCGACCCGGAAATCCCCGTAGCTCATGGGAGTCATGTTCAGCACGAAGAGGAGGTTCCTTGAGCCCTCCTTTCCGCCCTTCCGGACAAAACTGTAGATGCTGCGGCTGCGGTCATCGGCGTTGATCCACTCAAAACCGCCCCAGTCGCTGTCGTTTGTCCAGAGGCAGCTGTTCTTCCTGTAAAGCTTCAGCAGGTCGCCGACATAGTGCTGCATTCCCGAGTTCAGCTCGTTCGCAAGAAGGAACCAGTCCAGTTCTCTTGCCTCGCTCCACTCCCTCTCCTGTCCGAACTCCTGCCCCATGAAGAGCAGCTTCTTGCCGGAGTGCCCGAACATGAAGGTGTATCCCGCGCGCAGGTTTGCGTACTTGTCCACCTTATAGCCCGGCATCTTCTCCAGCATCGAGCACTTAAGGTGCACCACCTCGTCATGGGAGAGCGGAAGAATGTAATTCTCCGAGCTGTTGTAGCTCATGGCGAAGGTCATGAGGTTGTGGGCTCCGGAGCGCATGACCGGATCAAGTTTCATGTACTCGCAGAAATCATGCATCCAGCCCATGTTCCACTTAAAGGTGAAGCCCAGGCCGTCGCCGCCGATCTCCCCCGTGATGTTGGGCCACGCGGTAGATTCCTCTGCGATGGTGATGAATCCGGGGCAGCTTCCGCGGACCACGGAATTCATGTGGCGGAAGAACTCGATCGCATCAAGGTTCTCCCGGCCTCCGTAGATATTGGGCACCCACTCGCCCGCTTTTCTGCCGTAATCCAGATAGAGCATGGAGGCTACCGCGTCCACGCGGATGCCGTCCACATGGTATTCCCGCTGCCAGTAAAGCACGTTGGCAATTAAGAAGTTCTTCACCTCCGGCTTTGCGAGATTAAATACCTTGGTTCCCCAGTCCGGGTGCTCGCCGCGGCGCGGATCGGGATCTTCATAAATACAGCTGCCGTCAAACCGGGCAAGGCCGTGGGCGTCCGGGCAGAAATGGGCCGGAACCCAGTCCAGTATCACGCCGACGCCGATTTTATGAAGCTTGTTCACCAGGTACATGAAGTCCTCCGGACCGCCGTAGCGGGAAGTCGGCGCATAGTACCCGGTCACCTGATAGCCCCAGGAGCCGTCAAAGGGATGCTCCGAAATACCCATGAGCTCCACATGGGTGTAAGGCATATCCTTGAGATATTCCGCAATCCTGTCGGCAAACTGGCGGTAGGTATAGAAGCCGTCCTCCGTTCCGTCCGGATGCTTCATCCAGGAGCCGATATGGCATTCGTAGATCGACATCGCCGAGTGCACGGGATCCCTCTTCGAGCGCTCCTCCATCCATTTGCCGTCAGACCAGGCAAAACCTGAGATGTCCGCAGTTTTTGAGGCGTTCCCGGGACGCAGTTCCGACGCGTTGGCATAGGGATCCGCCTTGTAATACTTCTTCCCGTCCGCTCCGAAAATCAGGTATTTGTACAGCTCGCCCGTCCCGATACCGGGGATAAAGAGAGCCCAGATGCCTCCCTCCCCGACGCGCTTCATCTGGTATTCCGATTCGCTCCAGCCGTTCCAGCTGCCGATCACATATACCGCGGAGGCGTTGGGGGCCCAGACCGCGAAATGCATGCCGGGCACTCCGTCCTCCGCGGACGGATGCGCACCCAGCTTCTTATAGATGTCATAATGTGTTCCCTGCCCGAAAAGGTAGCAGTCCAACTCAGAAATCTGCACCTGCTCCGGAAGAGTTTTTACTTTCTTTACTGCCATTGTTTCCTGTTATTCCTCTCCCTCATCGTAATGAGTGAAATCCTTCTCGGTTAGGATGATACGGTCGTCCTCGTCGTAACGGCGCTTGAACACCGCGTCCATAAGGTGCGCAAAACTCTTCTTCTCCGCGAAGGCAATTGCCTCGTCCACGATCGCCTTAACCTCGTCCACTGTCACGTGGTGGTCGTCGGTCCTCATGGAGGAAATCCTGCTGTGCAGCGCAAGCACGGCCATGTTGTCGATAACGCAGTCCTTGATTCTCGCGTAGCGCTCCGCGATCTTCACCAGCTCCTCGTCGGAGAGGTTCCTTATATCCACGCGCGCATTGAAGCTCTTCGCCAGCACGGGATGCCTCGCGATAAGGCCGTCCATCTCCTCCTTTCCGTCCGCGATAATCACTACAATCTCGCGGTCCTCCGCAGTCAGGGCCTCGTGAAGCTTCTCCGCGTTCTCATCGCTGAGTCCCGAGGCCTTCGTGATGATGAGGCCGCCGCCGATCAGCTTGCGGATATACGCGTTGGGGCTCTTCCTGTTGACGGAGGGGCCGTCCATCACCGCAACCTTTCCGGAGAAGCCCCTGTCGGACTGCTTGAGATCCTTGAACAGCGCCTTGGCCATCGCAAGGCAGTCCTCCTCGTCCTCCGCAGTCAGAATGACGTTGCCCGAAGCGGAAGCGGTATCGATCAGGTCAAGCGCGTCAAGCAGCTGGCTGCGGGTGTGCTTTTCCTGAAGCCAGGAAGCAAAGAGGTGCCTGCGCTCCTGGGACATCTTGTGGATGCGCTCCGCGTCAAAACTGCGCCTGTTCGCGGCGTCGTCCTTCCTTCCGTCCCTGCTCCTTCTCTCTCTTCTCTGGCCGCGGAAGGCAGCGCCGTCTCCGGAGTGATCTTCCGGGACTTCCTGCCCGTTGTCGATGACGGAATTGCTGTCCGGGGGCGTCTCCGTGATCGGGGCGCCGGACTTCTCCGCCTCCCTGGCCCTGCGGCTCGGCCTGTTCTCGCTAAGCAGTGCCTCCGTTGCGGTGTCTTTCTCCGGCTCGGGCTCCTCTGCCGGCGCGGATACCGCTGCTGTCCCGGCGGCGCTTTCCGGTATCCGGGCGGC
>OMSM01000346.1 GCA_900313745.1 uncultured Lachnospiraceae bacterium | reverse complement strand
GGACAGGGAGTAGAACACTGTGGAGTTCATCCCCGGGATTCCGCTGAGGTTATTCTCCGCATGAGCGTCATATCCGGGCCGGCCAGGCACGGGATCCCGGAGGATGGGCGTGATTTTTATGTATTTTGCAAGGTCGCCGAAGCCCGCGAGGTAGTTCGCCCAGTGTCCCAGCTCCCTCGCCGTCTCGCCGGCCGCCACGGCACCGCGGCTGTGGCCGGTAATATTGATGTGGATATCGGGGAGCTCGGCATTCGGGTCGGCCTTAAGTTTTTCCCTGTAATCGTTAATTGCCGTCTTAATGTAACCCTTCAGCTTTTCTGTCGCGTATTTGGTATTGTCCGCGATGGAGTATTCCCCGGTATCGGTCGTGTTGGGGCCGGACAGGGTAAGACGCTTTTTGGTGATAACCTGTCCGGCTTCTGTCTTTATCTGCGTCTCCTTCTCGCGGACATGGGTCCTGCCGTCCACAAGAGGACCGTACTCCATGTCGAGGAGCTCCCTCAGCCTCGGATCGTTCCCGCCCTCTTTCGAGAGCTTGCCGTACCAGCCGTCCAGACCGTGATGATCCCGGTGAGTCTGAGTAAAACTGGTGCCGGCGAAATCGACTTCGAAGACGTAGCTCCCTGCGGCGGCCTGTTTGGTACCGACACTGTGATGCAGGGGAACTTTCCGTTCCTCCACGGAGCCCTTTCTTGCCTCGTCGATCGAGTCGTAAACCTCGTCGCCGAAGACCTCCTTCGCAGCCTGGCGGTTGCTCTTGCCCATTTTGTAGGTCACATGGACAAGGTTTTTGGAGAAGTATTCGTCGCCCGCCTCGGAGGTTTTGGGCATGACGTATACATTGCGGTTCGCATCCGCACGGCGCTGGTCTTCGGACTTCCGGCGGTGATCCACCATGCGGTCCTGAAGCATCTGGCCGGCCACATGAACCGGGTCGCTTGCTTTGTCACTGAAGTACTGGATGGTGAATTTGTCCTCATCGGCAAGGCTCTGAAGGAAGTCCTCGTCCGCGGGATATTCCACGGGAAGAACCTCGCGCTCGCTTGCGTTGGTTACTGCGGTCCGGAGATTTTCCGAGGTGGGAATGTCTGTCTCCGCAGCGATCTCGCAGAACGTTCCCAGGGTCGAAAGCCAGGCCTGCCTCTGCGCCACTGCCGTGATCGGGGCAATCCCGATCATGTCGATAAGTCCCTCCGCCTGGGTGCGGATTCCGGGCTCATTCAGAAGAGAGGCATCGAAAATCGCGTCCATGACGGCCATATCCTCAGGGGTCCATCCGTTATTCAGAGCGGCGGACTTGAAGGCCAGCCTCCGGTATTCCGGAGATTCGGGGTCCCCGATCGCCTGCATCCCGGACTGATAATGCCCCTGGAGGGAGGAGCGTATCGCATCCGCGTCGTTGGGGGTAAGAAGGTTATTAAACCGCCTTCTCGTGTACTCCCGGATCATGTACTGCTCCGGCTGGCTGGACAGAAGGCTCTGATCCTCTTCGAGGTCAATGTTTACGTTTGCTTCACCTGGTTTTCTGGGCATTTGGCTCTCCTTTTCAATGTTTCACGTGAAACAGAGGACCCTGTCTCACAAATTATTACTGATGATTCATTGCGCCGGGCTTTGCGGAGCTTTCTCCATCCATGGGATCCTTCCCACCGGAAACATCAGGTTTTTCCGGGAGCAAAGCTGTCTGGTCACTAATAAACAGCAACAGGAATGTTTTGCTGTCCCTCCCATAATATGCTCAGGAATTGCTGTATACTTGAAACAGTTTTCCGTTTGCAGAGATATATGCGGTATGAGCGTGAAATGTATCGCCGCGGACGAAAATCCGTATATGTGCGGCAGAGTATATCTAAGTATACTATTATCCGGCAGTCCGAAAAAAGCGGATGTTCCGCCGTGTTTTCAAAAATGTTCATGAAACGGATGCGGGACCGGCGGCCGGAGCAGGGGGACGGGAATGGAGCTTACACTGAAAGGAATAAGAAACGCCGCGGAGTGGGAGGCTGCAGGCATAGCGCTGCCATCCTTCGAACCGGAAGCGGTATACGGGAAAACCCGGAGGAACCCCGTCTGGGTGCACTTCGGAATCGGCAATATTTTC
>OMSM01000203.1 GCA_900313745.1 uncultured Lachnospiraceae bacterium | reverse complement strand
GGGTAGCGCTCCTTCAGCGCGTGATAAAACTTCTCATACCGGGCATCGTACTCCGGCCCGTGGTTCTCGTTGCCGATCTCCACGTACTTGAGCCCGAACGGCTCAGGATGGCCTGCCGCCGCGCGCTTCGCGCCGTATTCCGTGCAGACGGGATCCAGCGCGTAGGACAGCGCATTCAGTGCCTCCTCGAGGTATTCGTCCGTGATTTCCTCCGAAAATCCGCCGCCGCGCCTGGCCTGGCAGGACATCCCGCAGTTGCAGACGAACATGGCATCCATCTCCAGGTCCTCGCAGAGCTGAAGATACTCGTGGAAGCCAAGGCCGTTCGTCGCGCGGTAATGCCACATCAGCCAGCAGCTCGGGCGCTCCCACACCGGTCCGATGCTTCTCGAGAAGCGCCACGCGTTGCGCTCGCTGATGCCTTCCACGACGCAGCCGCCGGGGAAACGGATAAACTTCGAGTGAGTGTTCTTCAGGGCTTCGGCGAGGTCCTCCCTTAACCCGTGCCCCTTATAGGTGCGCTCCGGGAGCAGAGAGGTGAAGCCGAACGTGACTGTGCAGGCCCTGTCTGCCGTGAGCACGAGGCAGGGGGACAGGGAGCTGTCCCCTGCTTCCATGCCTTCGGGGACCTGTATCACCGCGCTGTACTGCGCATAATCCTCGCCTGCCGCGAGGGCGATGGCCGCGCTTCCGAGGACGCTTGTGCCGCTCATCAGTTTTGCCGTGATCACCGCCGGAACGCCGGATGCGGCGAACATCATAAAGTCATAAGCCTCGCCGGGCTTCACCGCCATCCCGCAGTAGCCGATGTTGCTGATGCTTCCGCCCTCCTCAAAGCACACCTCAAGCGCAGCCTTCCTGTTCGGGTTGAGGCACGCGGCCGGATCCGTGAGAAGCGCCATCCGGGCCCGGTCGGAATACCACGCCGGAATATCCGTCGGAGGCACGGCAGCTGCCCATTCGTCCATTCCCTCGCCCTTGTTGAAGGCTCCCGGCCAGCCGTAGGGATTGATGATAATCTTTTCCTCCGGATCCGTGGTGCACTCCTCCGGAACCAGGGAATCCTCAAACGCCCGGTTGCGGATCATTTCGGGATAAAGCCCGCCGTCCGCCGCGTGATTGATATCCTCGAAGAACAGGCCGTAAAGGGACGGCGCCGTGGAAAACTCCGGTGTCCTTGTGTTGATTATGATTCGGTTCGTCTGTCCAGACATAGTTGTCCTCCCCTATGGAAAGGGCACCGGGATCGCGGTTCCGGTGCCCATGTGCGTCCATGTGCGTATTATACCTTATCGGAAACTGTGATAAAGATTACGGTGAAATGCTCGTCCTTATGAACCGGACTCCTTCCTTCTTCCGTCAGTTCTTGGAAGCCTCGAACTCATCGAACTGCTTCTGCATCTCAGCGACGATCTCGTCAATTCCGTTGGCGGAAAGTTCGTCGTTGAAGCGGGCGAGATAATCGTCAATATCCACCTGGCCCATCAGCAGAGCGGTACGGTACTCGTCAACGATAGCCGCGCAGGCGCTGTACTGGTCAAATACAGGGGTCTTGTCGAACACGAAGCCCATAGCCTCGGAGTACTTCAGGCTGTTATCGCTCCAGAGCGCCGCCATGTCGGAGAAATATCCGGCGTAGTCGGTCTCGAAGGGAAGGCTCAGGCACTCGTTGGGGTAGAACCAGGGGGCGGAGAGGTTCCAGCCGACGTTGTTGACGTCCTTGCCGTCCGCGTACCACGCACAGCCGTTCTCGTCCACCTTGTAGGTCAGGCCCTCGATGCCCAGAGTGAAGTAGCGGCATACCTGGGGATCGGTATACATGAGATAGAGCAGCTTCATCGCGGCGTCAGGATTCCTGCAGACCGAGGAGATGTTCCATCCGTTGTAGACACAGGAATTGTTGCCGGCGAAATCGGTAAGCTGGAAGACAATGGTCTCATACTGGATCTGTGCCTTCATCAGGGACAGCGCGTACTCGCAGTTGTACGCCTCGAAAAGATAGCCGCCGCCGACGCCGTCGTTCATAAGCGTATAGCCCGCGTAGGTATTGTTGAGCGGGTCGTCAACGATCATGCCGTTGTCCTTCCACCACTTGCACTGCTCGCAGTATGCGCGGAACTCCGGAGACGCGTAATAGTTGATGATCTCGTGGCTGTCCACGCCGCGGTTTAAGAGAACGCCGAGCCAGGCGGTCTCGCCGAAGTTGTCGATGCCCTGCAGAGGGAGCACCGCCGTATCGCCGTGCCAGCAGAGCTCCGGATGAGCCTCCTCGGCCTTCAGCAGGATATCATTAAGCTCCTCAAGGGTGATCCTGGTGCTCGCCTTGTCGGCGACGCCGATTTCCTCCGCCACATCCTTGCGCATCGCGTAAACCTGGAAATTGCCGAAGGAATCCGCACCGGGAATGGAGTACTGCTCGCCGTTTACCTGGCAGGTGCGGTAGACGTCCTCGGGGAAGAGATCCCAGAGATCCGGATACACGTCGCGGTACTTCTCCAGGGAGATGATCTGGTCGTTGTGCACCATGTCCGGCACGGTGGAATAGAAGCGCCAGCCGAAGAGGTCGATCGGGTTGTCCGGATCCGCCAGCATCAGGGTAAGCGTGGTCGCGCGGTCGCCGATGGCGATGGGGAGCAGGTCCGCCTGCACGCCCGCGTCAATGGAGACAAGGTACTCGTTCAGCGCCTGCTCGATTTCGGGCTCCTTCTCCTGGGCGTCGGTGAAGGAAAGAATCTCGACTTTGATCACCGGCCAGTCGGCAGGATTCGACTCCTCCGCGGATGCTTCCGCGGGCGCTGCCTCCGCGGGAGCTGCTTCCGCGCTTTCCGAAGGGGCCTGGGTTCCGGTGCTTCCCGGATCAGCCGAGCCGCAGGCAATAAGGGCAATGCTCATCACTGCCGCAAGAATTGCCGCTGTCAGTTTCTTTCTCATATTTACCTCCTTTAATTGATCCGGGAACAATGCCCGGTTTAATTTTACCTGATGCAGGAATAAGTGGCGATCGGGGAGACCTTGAACGGGACCTTGTATCCTCCTTGCGATCAGCCCTTCACGCCGCCGACGACAATTCCGCGGACGAAATACTGCTGGAAGAAAGGATAGATCACCATGATCGGGATGATGGAGATGACGGCGATGGCCATCCGGACGCCCAGGCTCGGGATGCTCTGGGCGAATTCGCCGAGGCTGGCGGTCGCATAATCCTTCAGGAACTGCACGTTGCTCTGCATGGTGTTCAGCACGTTCTGGATCGTGAAGAGATCCTTCCTGCGGACCAGATAGTACAGGCCGTTGATCCAGTCATTCCAGTAAGCGAGACCGGAGAACAGGGTGAGCGTCGCGATCATAGGCTTGGACAGCGGCAGGCAGATATGGAACAGGATTCCCGCCTCGGAGCAGGAGTCCATCTCCGCCGCCTCGCAGAGCTCATACGGAATGTTCGAGGTGAAATAAGTCCTCATCAGGATGATGTTGAACGCCGAGAGCATCAGGTTCGGGCAGATCAGGCCGAAGATCGTGTCGCCGACCTTCATCAGCCTGCTCCAGATAATGTAGCTGGGGATCATTCCGCCCGAGAACAGCATCGTGAAGAAGATGAAGAAGGAGATGAAATTCCTTCCCGGCAGGTCCCGCTTGGAGAGCAGGTACCCCGCGAACATCGTCATGAGCATGTTGCAGGACGTGCCGATGAATGCCACGAGAAACGTCATCCCGTACGCCTTCAGTATCCGGTTGCTGGACATGAACAGGTACCTGTAGGCTGCGAAATCAATTGCCCTGGGCACAAACGAGTACCCGTACCTTGCGATCACTTCTTCCCTGGTAATCGAGGAGACCACCAGAAGGATAAAGGGCATAACCGCTGCAAACGACAGCAGTATCATTACTATATTGGAAAAAATCCGGAATCCTCTTCCTTTACCGGCCATTTTGCGCTCCTTTCCCACACAATTCCTGACAGAACTCCCTCCCGCCGGTTCCGGCCCGGAACCGACGGAGGATTAATTACTTAGAACAGAGCACTCTCAGGCTCAATCTTGCGCACGATGGTATTGGTGATCATGACCACGATGAAGCCGAGTATCGACTGCAGGAAGCCTGCCGCAAGGGAGCGTCCCACATCGTGGTTCTCCATAAGGGCGCGGTAGACGAAGGTATCGATCGTGGTTGTCACGGTGTGGAGCGTGCCGGTATTCATCGGGACCTGGTAGAACAGTCCGAAGTCCGAGGCGAACATGCGGCCCAGCGCCATGATGGTAAGAATAATGATGGTCGGCCTAAGCAGCGGCAGCGTAATCTGGGTGATCTGCTGCCAGGTGTTGGCGCCGTCGACGACCGCGGCCTCGTAGTAGCTCTTGTCAAAACCGATGATTGTCGCGTAGTAGACGATGCTCTGGAAACCAAAACTTCTCCACAGCTGGACGATCGTCAGGATAAAGGGCCAGTACTTCGGCTCCGTGTACCAGTTGATCGCCTCCCCGCCCATCGGCGTAATGATGCTCATGTTGACAAAGCCGTTGGTGTAGGAAAGGAAGGCATAGACCAGATAGCCGATCAGAACCGTACTCACCAGGTGAGGAATGAGTATCAGTGTCTGATAAATCTTCTTCGCTCTCGGGTTTAAGACCTCCCCGAGGACAATCGCCACAAAGATGGCGAAAACCGTTCCCAGGGCAATGAACAGAAGATTGTAGCCTATCGTGTTGCGGAACATGATCTTCGCCCACTTGGAGCCGAAGAGATAAGTGAAATTGCTGATTCCGTTCCACGGGCTCGCGAAGATTCCCTTGGCAAAGCTGTAGTTCTTGAACGCCAGGGAAAGTCCGACCATCGGCATGTAGTTGTTGATGATGAGATAGACAAATGCCGGAAGTGCCAGGATATAGAGAATACGGTACTTGTAGATCCGCTTGCGCAGTGTCCTGCGCTGTGCCTGTCTGCCGAGTCTGGCTGCTTCATCTTTCATTGTGCTTTCCTTCTTTCTTCGTCCCGGGCCCTGAACCTGTCCGGGCTGATTTCCTGCTATCACGATAACTCCGGCGGGAAAAGCGCAATATCAAAAAACTGACCTGCTGTATGACATTTCGTTACTGTCCCAGCGCGGCTTTTGCTTCCGCAAGCTGGACTCCGATGCGGAGATCAAAGCCCGGCGCATCGGGAGCAGTTTTGCGGTGCGGCTCATCGCCGAATTCCATGACGAAGGGGCTTTTTCCTTCCGCAGGAAGCCACTCCGGCAGCGGAGTACCGTCCTGGTCGGTTCCGTTCGGATCTCCGTTCTTAATGAAATTGCACCAGTACTTCATCACCTTGCGTGCGAGGTCGTAGTGCTTTCCGGAGAAAGGCCTCCAGCACTTGTCCAGGTTCCCGAACACGAACCAGAGGTCGGAGCCGTGGAACGCGCCCGCGTCGTCACCGGGGACGTCATGGTTGAACCAGTAGCAGTATCCTTTCCGGCCCTGCTCTGCCTGCGTGAGCGCGAATGCCCTTGCGCCGACAGTCCTGGGGTTGAAGGTATCGCTCAGATAGAAGGCACGGATCGCGTCAGGGCTGGAGAGATCGCAGTGCGCCGCAGCCTCCGCCATGAATTCGTCCGTGTGCTCCCCGAGAATCGGCTCCGCAAGGGCGCGGAGCTCGTCCGGCGTCTCCGGGGCGGGCGGCGGCGGGAACCCGAGGAGTCCGCCCTCGTTCGCGCAGCTTCCGAAGAGATACGGAATATTGTGGTGGTGCCCAAGGATCTGGGCATCTGTGACATCCTCCTTTAAGAAAACTCCGTCGATGCGCGGGCTCCACTGGGAGTAGTCGACTTTCATGTTCCGGTACGCCGAATAAATAACATCTGCCGGGAGCTTTCTCGCCTCCTCCACGGAGGAGACGCCCAGGCTCTCCAGGATCTCAATGCCGAGCTGCTCCGCCTGGTGAAGGGGCGTGCACTTTGCGCCGTACCCGAATGCGCGCATGCCGCCGCCGGACATGGTAATGATGCCGGAGAGAAGGCCCTCGCTCATCGGGGAAGCACCGATGCAGATGGCCCCAAGGGCGCTGCCGCTCTGTCCGCCCAGGGTGATCCGGTCCGGATCGCCCCCGAAAAAGCGCGCGTTCCGCTTCAGCCACCGGATGCAGAAAATCACATCCTCCAGCCCGTAATTGCCCTTCGCGCCGTCCGGGCTCTCCGCGGAGAGCTCGGGATGGGCCATAAAGCTGAAAATATTGAGCCTGTAGCCGACGGAGACGACGATCACGCCCTCTCTCGCCATATGCTCGCCGTCAAACTCCATCTCATAAGAGTAGCCGGTCTGCAGTCCGCCGCCGTGGAACCACACATAGATCGGCAGCTTCTCGTTCTCCTCCACCGCCGGGGAATACATGTTGAAGTAAAGGCAGTCCTCACTGATGGCGTACTCCGGTGCCGTAGGGTGATACTCCTTGTTGTAGAAGGCCTCCGGATCCTCTCCGATCACTGCCTGATATGCCATCGGTGCGAAGTGATCGCACTTCTTTACCCCGCTCCATCCCTCGAGCGGCTGAGGGGATCTCCAGCGGAGATCGCCCACCGGCGGCGCTGCATACGGAACGCCGCGGAAAACCGTGATCCTCGGATCACTTCCGATAATTCCCTCAATAAGTCCGTTCTCGGTGCGGATCTGCCGCAGCGGTGTCTTCAGTTTTGTCATGTCTATATCCCCCTGTTTATTCCGGCCTGACCGGTTCTCAGATCTTTATCTCCCCGATCTCCTTGTTCTTTAAGAGCTGCAGAAGCCGCTCGTCATGCCCGTGCTTAAGAACGGTCGTGCAGCCCAGGTTCATGCAGGCTCGCCGCTCCGGATCCCAGGCCTCCCACTTTGCGATGTGGCTGCCGTTCGGATTGCCGGTATAGGCAAAACTTAACCAGCTCCGCTCCATCTCGGCCATCAGCCTCCCGCTGACACCCTCGCGGAACATGGCCACGTTATGGTCCGCGTTGCCGAACATGAAGGGCAGCTCCCCGCCGTGTCCGGGCAGCACGCCGCCCATAAAGAGGCTCTCGTAGGTGAACATGTAGCACCAGACCGGGGCTTTGGCCATCTCATACCGCTTCTCCATAAAGAGCAGCTGGGGAATGCGGAACCGGATGTCCGTCGCGCCCGCGTAGGAGACATCCATCTCCGGATAAGCCTTCCCGAACTCCGCCATGACCTCGTCCGCTGTTTTCTCTCCTACGCGCTCCGCTACCATCGCGCGCTTCTCTTCCGGAGTAAGCCGCGATTTCACGCCTGCGGGGCTCGTTCCGTCCAGCTCAAAGAGGTTGCAGCCGATAAGCATCGGGATATCCTCCGTCTCCTTCCGGAAGCCGTGCTCCGTGGGATAGCCGCGATAATAGTCACCGGGAACCGGTCCCCAGGCTAAAGGCTTTCCCATGCCCAGGACCCGCTTTGTCGCTGCTTCGGCAGCATCGACGAGCTGGTCATGGCTGAGTTGTGAAAGATCGTCCAGGTTAGCTCCTGTGATGTGGAGTTCCTCCAGAATTGCCGGGGTAAGCAGCGCGGAGCGGTCGTTATCCTTCGTCCCGATGACGCCGCTCTGGAGAATAACCTTGTGGTAGAGGCCGTCCGCCGCGGCCGTCTGCAGGAGAGTGGTAACCTTGCCGCCTCCTCCGGACTGGCCCATGATGGTCACGTTGTCGGGATCGCCGCCGAACTGCGCGATATTCTCCCTGACCCAGACCAGTGCCGCCACCAGGTCGGCTATGCCCGCGTTGCCCGAATTGGCATACTCCCCGCCGAATTCGTTCAGGTTGAAGAAGCCGTAGATATTGAGGCGGTGGTTTAACGTGATCGCGACGACGTCGCCGTCCCGGGAGAGGTCCTCTCCGTCATAAGCCTCAAGGTCAATTCCGCTTCCGCCGAAATATCCGCCGCCGTGGATCCAGACCATCACCGGCCGCTTTGCCTCCGGATCAAGATGCTGTGTCCAGAGGTTCAGGTACTGGCAGTTCTCATTGCCGAAGTACTTGCGGCGGGGGTAGAGAAACCACCCCCAGGGCTCTTCGCCGCGGATTATGTCGGGGCAGCAGTATCCGTATTCGATGGCGTCCTTCACGCCGTCCCAGGGTTCCACCGGGCGGGGCGCCTTAAAGCGCTCCGCGTCCGCGTACTTGATCCCGTAGAAGGTATAGGTGCCGTTCACCTGGAAGCCGCGGAGCTTCCCGGCCTTAGTCTGCACGATGGGTTCGGTGTCCGAGCAGAGGAACTGTGTCACTTTTTCTCTGTACATCCGGTATCTCCTTTCCGCCCTTTACTGCCTTGTCACCGCACGGCAGGCGATCTCCATGCGGAACTTCATCAGCTCATCCTCGGACTTGCCGAGTTTTGCGGGAACATCCGTGAAGCTCTGGACATATCTGTCCTCCACGGTATACGCCTCCCAGCGCGGCAGTTCGCACCCGTTCGTGTCGAGACCGTTGGGGTCGCCGGTCTTTACGAAATTCACCCAGTAGGAAGAGGTCTGTCGCGCGAGATCATAGTGCTTCCCGGAGAAGGGACGCCAGCAGCGGGCAAGGGAATCATAGGCGAACCACATCTCGCATCCGTGATAGGAGCCCGCGTTGTCGTCTCCCGGGATTTCCGGGTCAAACTCATAGATGTAAGCCTTCTGCCCGGCCTTCGCCCGGAGCGCACCGACCAGCCTGGAGCCGGCGATGAAATCGCAGAAGCCGTCGGAGTCAAAGAGCTTCACTACGTCCTCGTCACTCTTCGCGTC
>OMSM01000400.1 GCA_900313745.1 uncultured Lachnospiraceae bacterium | reverse complement strand
TGCATAAGCGAAGAACTTCTTCGCCATGAACTTGCCGCCGATCAGGATGCCGGTATCGATCTGGCCTGCGTTCTGGTTGATGCCGACGCCGACGTAGTAGTATGCCTTGCCCTCACCGGGGGTGGAGAGGTTCGTGAAGCTAAGCGGTCCGTCAGCGGTGCAGAGGAAGAAACTGGTAACGGTCGTTCCGGGGTTGGCTGCAGCAAACGCATTGGCAACGTTCTGGCGGTCGGCAAGGGGAGTCTGAAGGACGGACATCCCGGCGTTGGCCCTGTAGATAAGCCTGTTGCCCTGGTTGTTGGTCTTGATCGGATCGCCGTACATGAAGACTTCGGTGTTGTTCCTGTAGACATCAGCCTTGGTGTAGGCCTGACCTGCCTCATTCACACCGGAGGTGTAGTATACGGGTTCGCCTGTAGGAGCCGGAGTCTCCTGCTCCTGGGTCTGCTGCTGAGCCTGCTGGGTGGTATTCTTGTTGGTAGGGCTCGCTGCGAAAACGGTGGTGCTGAACAGCATCGTCATGCTGAGCAGCGCAGCAACGAAAATTGCTTTCTTATTTCTCATTATGTGTCTCCTTTCCTCATAATCATGTGGGATATCGGACTTCTGCCTGCAAAACAAGCAGTTTAGCCTAATATCTTAATAATTATATGACTTCGGACGCATATTAACAAGTATTTTATTGTGTCCTCAACGGGGCAGTCTTTTTACTGCGCACCCTCAACGGGAACCATGCCGTTGATCACCGCAAGCACAAGGAAAGATCCGGAGGAGGACGGGAGCTCCACCGCAAGGAAGCGGTGCTCGATCTGTACCTTTTCCTTCAGATCCGGATTGAGGTTGAACCCGATCTCCGACTTCCCGTAAAGCCGGTCGATGTAGTTGTTGAAGCCGTCGTAATCCTCAAGATCGGCTGTGAACGGGTCAATATCGTCCTCGTTGTGGAAAGCAGCGAAGACCAGGTACTCATAGGAGTATTTCGGGCGGTAGAGATAGATGGCGGGATTCTCGCGGAAAAACTCAATATCCGCGTAATTGCGGAATCCGTCCAGCAGGTTCTGCCCATCGTAGTCCGTGACCTTCTGGATGACCGGTGCGGGTTCGGCGTTGAACTCCTCTCCGGTATGAAGGGATCTCTCCGCCGGGGTGCTGCTCAGGACGACGGGGGAATCCACCCCTGCCATCGGGGCGAGCATCCAGAACTGGATGTCCGGATAGTCCGCGAGAACGTCGTCCCAGTTGACCCGGCGGGCAGGATCGGAGGTGGAGAAGTCGTAGGACTGGGGAGGTGCGAGCTCGACCTCGATGTCCTGGCCCTCGTAGTGGATAATTACGGTCTCAGGGGATTCCTCCTCCGGGGCTTCCGGGATTTCCTCTTCTGATTCCACGGCAGTGACCTGATCTCCCGCAGGAGGTTCCTGTGCGCCGCCCGGAGAGGCCGGAGCGGAGCAGCCGGAAAGAAGGGTGATGAGACTCATCGCCAGTGCGGCGGTGCGGATACGGAATAATTGGTTAAGCTTCATTTCGTTTTCTGACCTCTGGTTCTAGTTGATGCCTGCGGGGTGTCCGGAGATGTGCGGCGCGTCATTCGCCTTCCTTGTCCCTGCCGCCCCGGGTGAGTGAAAATACCCTGATGAGGATCCAGGAGACGGCGGGAACCATGACCGTCAGGATGAGGCAGGCGCGGAAGAGCGCCGCGGCGCCGGGCCTTGCGGTAAGAGCGGCGAAGAGTGTCACGATGTAGAGTCCGGCGAGCAGGATGACTGCGGCCAGGGCCAGGATGCGCTTAAGCGTCCAGGGGGAGTTTTGTCCGTTTTCTTTCATTCATTTTTCCTTTATAATAGCTGCTGACGGCCGGGACCGCCCGCGGTTCCGGATATTTTGCGTCCGGCGCGGAGGTTATGGTTGACATGTGCCGGACCTGAATGCTATTATACCATTTGCTGAGCATCTTACCGCGGGATTTCTCTGCGGAAAGAGGTTCGGTATCAGGAAAGCAGCGTGTCCACGCTCACCCGGCGGCGAAGGCTTCCGGCGTTCACATCGCAGCAGTTTGGGGTATTTGCTGAGTATGTTAGCAGTGGGCATGTTCTGTGTCCACTGTTTTTTATTGGGAGGGTACCGACATTAAGACTAACAACAATGATTACTTCGTGAATGGCCAGATCCGGGACAGGGAAGTGCGCGTCATCGGCGAGCACGGCGAGATGCTCGGAATCATGTCCGCAGCGGAAGCCCAGCACATTGCCGACGAAGCAGGGCTTGACCTGGTCAAGGTTCCTCCTGGAGCGGTTCCGCCGGTCTGCAAGATTATTGACTACGGCAAATTCCGCTATGAGCAGTCCCGCAAGGACAAGGAAGCGAAGAAGAAGCAGAAGATCGTCGAGATCAAGGAAATCCGCCTTTCGCCCAATATCGACACTAACGACCTGAATACCAAGACCAACAGCGCCCGCAAGTTTCTGGAGCGCGGCGACAGGGTCAAGGTCACGCTCAGGTTCCGCGGAAGAGAGATGGCCCATATGGGCGCAAGCGTCCATATCCTGACGGATTTCGCGGCAGCGCTCTCCGACGTCGCGGTCGTGGACAAGCAGCCCAAGGTCGAGGGCCGCAGCATGACCATGTTCCTCGCGGAGAAGAGGAACTAATCACCGGACAAAACTCCGGAAAGGAATCGATTCTTTCGGTTTCCGCGCCCTGCGGCGCAGGAAAGCCGTTAAGATATAAACTCCGGATCCGCCCAGGGCGGAATCAGGAGGTATAATCACCCGCCCCGTAAGCCGCACGGCACGCAGGAGCGACGAAATACTAAGGAGGTAATATCCATGCCCAAGATGAAGACTAGCAGATCCGCTGCGAAGCGGTTCAAGGTGACCGGAAACGGCAAATTAATCCGCAATAAGGCTTACAAGCGCCACATTCTGACCAAGAAGTCCACCAAGCGCAAGAGAAATCTCCGCCAGCAGACCGTCGTGGACAGCACCAACGTCAAGAACATGAAGAAGATCCTGCCTTATTCCTGATGGCAGTGATGTAATTCCCGCGCAGGTCGGTGCGGGACTGCCGCGGCGCTCATGAGGAAGGCCGGGCAGAGTGGAAGGATATAAGGAGTAAGGAAGGAGATCATAAGTCATGGCAAGAATTAAAGGTGGTTTAAACGCCAAGAAGAAGCATAACAGGGTACTGAAGCTTGCAAAGGGCTACAGGGGTGCCCGTTCCAAGCAGTACAGAGTAGCGAAGCAGTCCGTGATGCGTGCGCTGGCCAGTGCTTTTGCGGGCCGCAAGCAGAGAAAGAGAGACATGCGCTCCCTGTGGATTACCCGTATCAACGCCGCTGCGAGAATGAACGGCATTTCCTACAGCCGTCTGATGCACGGCCTGCAGCTCGCGGGCGTGAACATCAACCGCAAGATGCTCTCCGAGATGGCAGTCAACGATGCGGAGGGATTTGCCGCACTCGCAAAGCTCGCGGACGAGAAGAACCCGAAGCCGGTGAAGAAGGACTGATCCGCAGGTCTGTACCGCAGAGCAGAGAATAAGGAATAAAAGAGGGAAGGCCCGAGGCCTTCCCTCTTTTAATGCCATGATGAATTTAAAAGTGCGGCAGCCGCTGTCTTAAGGCGGCTGCCGCAGCCCGGATGTCCGCCGCTTAATAAGCCGCGCGCCCGAAGAGGCGGTCGCGGAGCGAGGCGTAGAGCTCGGCATCCGAGCAGGCTTTGTACGGTGCGACATAGAAGACGGCGAGAATACCTGCGGTAAAGGCGGAGAGAATGTACCAGCCGATGAAGGACAGGTCATAGACGAAGGCGTTCCACTTCTCGCCGTCCATCATCTCCTTCGAGAGGCGGAAGGCCTCGTCGGAATCCATGTTGGGGTTCTCCGCCAGAATGTAGGGGATCATGCGGTACTCGTAGGCCTTGATAATTCCCGGAATGATGAGCAGCAGCGACCACAGCAGGGTGAACAGGTTCTTTAAGAACATGGTCTTGACCACATTGATGTAGCCGTTGTTGAACGCGTGGCCCATCTCTCCGAGATTCGCATCCTGAACGCGGTTGATGATGAAATACCGCTCACAGCCGACCTCCACGGGGGAGAAAAGGAAAAGGGAGATCAGTATGGCGATGATCATGCCGGCACCGGCGATGGAAGCAAATATGGGGAGGAACAGGGGGAGATTTCCGGAGAAGAAATCCATGGCCTCCTCGAAGCTCTCCGGAACTCCGCCGGAGATGTGTTCGGCATTGTAACGGAGGTTAATGGTGTTTCCTCCGATCCCGCCGGTGACAAGACCCAACACCAGTGCCGTCAGGACCGCCTTCCAGTAATTGCGTCTCATGGCAGCCTTGCCGTTCTGTTTCACATCATAGATTGTCCACATGTCTGAACCTCCTGGGAAAATGCCGTCCGGCCAGCCGTTAATTAAGGGAACCAGCCCGGTAATATACCTGAACGGACAGCAGTACGGTTTGTTTTCTTCGATGGACATGATTATAGCATAGGGGCCGGAGGTGGGAATAAGAGGCAGATTAGAAGAAGATTAGAAAAGCGGTGCGGATCGTTTAGACCGCACCGCTTTTCTCACAGGCAGGTTACCGCCGCCCTTATATGTCCGGGGCGAAGCTTCCCAGGAATGCGAGGCTCTCCTTGGGCGACCTCTCCATGGAAGCCCGGTCGACGGCGATGAGCCCGAAGGTCATTTGGAACCCCTTCTGCCACTCGAAATTGTCCATAAGGCTCCAGTGGAAGTAGCCGTCCACAGGGATGCCGTCGTCCAGGCAGCGCCGCACCCCCGAAAGTGCCCGGCGGATGAATTCCACACGGCGGCTGTCGTCCGATATGGCGATGCCGTTCTCGGTGACGACGAGCCTGCCGGGAAACTCCCCGTGCACCCTGCGGAGGACATGCTCCAGCGCCTCGGGATAGAACTCGTAATCCATCTGGGTGAGCTCCGCGCCCTCCGGGCAGGGGAGCTGGCCCTGGGGGCCGTACAATGCACGGGTGTAGTTCTGGACGCCGAGGAAGTCGTCGTCCTTGATGTACGGAAGATAGTGGGAGAACTCCTCATCCCACTCCTTTGAGGCATACTCCCCGCCTCCCGGAAGCGTCTGGACGTCGTGGAGGGAGAGGGTGATCCCGACCTTGATTCCGGGATTGACCGCCTTAATTGCGGCTTTTGCGGCCTGGTGTGCCCGCATGACAAGGGTGTCGCCCTCCGGAGTGCGGGAGCTGACGAACACCTGGGGAGAGGGGGTGCCGAAGGCCTCCGCACTCTCCGCCGCCGCGTATTTCATGTTTTCCATGATCTTCTCAAAGTTCATTCCCACCTGGACAGTGCCCTCGGCGGAACTGGCGGAGCCGGCAGCTGAAGACGCGGTGCTTCCTCTCTCCGCAGACGAGCGGCCTGCGGCTGCCTTCGCCGCCTGCTCCGCCATGAGACGGAAGCGCTCGGAGATCGCCGCCAGCTGAAGGCCCATGTTGGCCTCGTTGATGGTGCAGATATAATGCAGCCTGTCCCCGAGTTTCTCCGTGACATAGGAGGCATAGCGGCGGAAGTACTCCACCGTGCTCTCTGCCTCCCAGCCTCCCCTGCGGATGAGCCAGGCCGGGCTGGTGAAGTGGTGCAGAGTAACTACGGGCTCGACACCGTGCTCAAGGCAGCAGTCGATTACCCTGCGGTAGTGCTGAATTTCCGCATCGTCGAATTGTCCCTCCTCGGGTTCGATCCTCGCCCACTCGACAGAGAAGCGGTAGGCGTTCAGCCCGGCCCCGGCGAGAAGGCGGATATCCTCCGCGAAGCGGTGATAATGATCGCAGGCCTCGCCGCTGGGCTCGGCAAAACTGGTGTGGGGCAGATGCTCCTGGATCCAGTAGTCGCTGTGAATGTTGTTCCCCTCCACCTGATGTGCCGCTGTCGCGGCACCGATCAGAAAACCTTTCGGAAACTGCATTTTTACTGCTCCTTTCCTCTTGCATGTGCATCAAGCCAGCGGGAACTAAGCTCGATGCTCTTTAAGGGATCCTTGTCGATCCAGCCCCGGTGGGTCTCGAGGATGATCTCCCCGACGCCAAGGGAGCGGGCGGCAGCAAGGAGTCCCTCCAGATCCATGTTGCCTGTGCCGAGCTCCATGCTGTCCTGCTTAAGAATCGGCGTGACAGCCCGGCCTGCCTGGCGTGATCCCCGGTCGTTGATGTGCCAGAGCTTCATCCGGCTGCCAAGGCGTTTCATCCACCATGCCGCGTCCGCGCCGCCGTCCGTGAACCAGTAGCTGTCGAACTCGAAATTCACCGCTTCCGGATCTGTCTCGTCGATCAGGATGTCGTAGGCCCTCTGCGGCCCCGGAGAGGCGAAGCCCGGAG
>OMSM01000065.1 GCA_900313745.1 uncultured Lachnospiraceae bacterium | reverse complement strand
TTCCCTTGCCCCCGCGGATATTGCGCTTACGGACATTTCCGCCTCCGAGCCGTATTACATCGATCCGGAGAGCCCGGTGGTCACCGCGCTCATGGATGTCTACAGGGAGATCACCGGCGACACGGAGGCTGTGCCCTATTCCATGGGCGGCGGAACCTACAGCCGCACGGTGCCGAATGCCATCACCTTCGGGCCGGGCCTCGGAAGCAGAGGGCACCGGCAGGAATTCCTTCCCGAGGGCCACGGCGGGGCGCACGGACCGGATGAGGTCCTGAACATCGAGGACTGGTTCACCGGCTTCCGCATCTATCTCGAGTCCTTCTGGAAACTCGACGCCATTGTGTAGGCGCAGCTGCAACACGACGACGCGCAAGCAATTCGAAGGGTTGGAATTGAACACGACGACGCGCAAGCGTCGTCGTGTTGTTGACAACAATGGCCTTTCCCGATATGATTTATCACAGCACCATCCCTCCGGGTGGTGCTGATTATTATCTACCAACCGACGATACGCCCGCGGAAAGGGCATCGTTTTCCTGCACTGTTGAGGAGTGTGATTTTTCCAAATGGACGACGGCAGTCGATCGTGGCTGATTGTAATATTCTTCTTACTCATCGCAGCTTTTGTATCTGCAGTGACCGAGACAGCCTACGCCTCGGTATCACGGTCAAAACTGAAGACGCGCGCTGATAAGGGCGATTCCCGCGCGAAGACGGCGCTGGAGATCACCGATCACATCGATCGCGCGATCACGACAATTCTCATTTGTACAAATATTATCCATCTGGCGGCAGCTTCTGTCGTGACAGTGAATGTCACGCGCATGTTCGGCGCCTCGGCGGTGACAGTTTCCACACTTGTCACCACTTTGGTCGTGTTCTTCTTCGGGGAAATGCTTCCCAAGAGCATCGCGCGCAAGTACAGCGAGCGCATCTGCCTGGAGACGTCCGGAATCTTGAGTTTTCTCATGAAAGCCTTAAGCCCCGCATCCCGGTTCCTTACCGCAGTCGGCAGTTTTGCGGCGAAGCACACGAAGGGCGATCCCGAGGCGACGGTTACCGAGGATGAGCTTTTCGACATCATCGAGGACATGACCGAGGAGGGCGCGCTGAAGGAAGAGCAGGGGGACCTGATTTCCTCCGCCCTGCAGTTCGGCGACGTGACGGTGGAGAGCATACTCACGAGCCGTGTGGATGTCGCCGCGCTGGAGGTGAACACAGACGCGGAGACCGCGATCGGCCGCATCAAGGCCCTGAATCACAGCCGGATACCGGTCTATGAGGGCACTATAGACAATATCGTCGGCGTGCTCCAGATAAGGAAATATATCAAGGAATACCTGAAAGCGAAGGAGAACGGGACGGTTCTCGGAATCCGCCCGCTTCTTGACGAGCCGTGCTTCGTCCACCAGTCAACCAAGATCGACGACCTCCTTGCCCTGATGTCGAAGCGAAAACTGAACATGGCGGTGGTCACCGACAACTACGGCGGAACACTTGGCATCGTTACGGTGGAGGATATCCTGGAGGAACTCGTCGGAGAGATCTGGGACGAGGACGACAAGGTGGTCAACAATATCGTCCAGATCCAGGGCGGAGCGTACAGCGTCAATGCCGAGGAGCACGTGACGGATGTGCTCGACGAGCTGGACATCGATTACGACGAGGAGGAAGAGGAGCGTCTCGGGGACAAGCTCATGAGCGAGCTCGCATACGAGAACTTCGCGGAGATCCCGAAGGAGGGCGACCGCTTCCGTTACCTCAATACAATGATTACAGTCCTGTCGATGAAGAAAAGCCGCATCTACAGGCTTAAGGTGGAGATCCTTCCCGAAGAGGAGGAAGGAAAAACGGGCCCGGACGGAAAAACTGCTTCCTGAGTGAAGGAATGATATGATTTATCTCTATTGTGCGGCAATTTTATTATGTATCGCGTGCTCCGCGTTTTTCTCCGCCTCGGAGATGGCGTTTTCCTCCGCCAACCAGGTGCGTCTGGAGAATGCCGCGGAGGACGGGGACAGGCGGGCCAGGACGGCCTCGGATATCCTCGGGCGCTTTGACGACGCGCTTTCCGCCATTCTGGTGGGCAACAACCTCGTAAACATCGCAGCGTCTTCCCTTGGATCTCTCGTGGCAATCTTCGCCTTCGGCCCGAACTATGCCTGGGTTTCGACGGTGGTCATCACCGTCCTCGTCATTATTTTCGGTGAAACTATTCCCAAAATCGTGGCGCAGAAGAATGCCAACAGGCTTTCCGGGGCATTTGCGCCGGCACTGCGCTTCCTGATGGCTCTTTTCCGCCCGGTGACGCTCCTCGTGGTCTTTCTTGTGAACTTCATCACGAAGAGGATGAAGGGGGAGCAGAGCGCGGACGAGGATTCGGCGGTGGATGAGCTCCATTCAATCATCGAGACCGCGGAGGACGAGGAGATACTTGACGAGGGGGAGTCGGAGCTGGTCAACGCGGCGATCGATTTCTCTGAGACCTCGGTGCAGGAGGTCATGACTGCCAGAGTGGACATCGTCGCAATCAATATCGACGACACCCCGGAGGAGATCAGTGAAATTATTGAAAACTCACCCTATTCCCGGATCCCGGTGTTCGAGGACCACAAGGACAACATCATCGGAATCCTCGCGGTGAACCATTACCTGAAGGCGCTGATTGACGATCCGGGAGCGGATATCCGCCCGCTGCTGATGCCGGTGAGTTACGTCTACAAGACCATGAAGCTCCCTGATGTGCTGGAGCAGCTCAAGGAGGCCAAGCAGCACCTTGCGGTGGTCACGGATGAGTACGGAGGGACGCTGGGAGTAGTATCCCTGGAGGATGTGCTCGAGGAGCTCGTCGGAGAGATCTGGGACGAGACGGACGTCGTGGAACCCGAGATGAAGGAGATTGCCGAAGGGGTTTATGAGATCGGCGGCGACACCCAGTTCTCGGAGTTCGCCGAGCTAATGGGCTGGGATGAGGATGAGCTGGATGTCGAGTCGGAAACGGTCGGAGGCTGGTGCATCGAGATGATGGATGAGTTCCCGAAAGTGGGCGATTCCTTCGACTTCCGGGGGGTCAGGGTGACGATACTGGAGGCGGACGAGCACCGCGTGCTAAGAATCCGCACCGGAACCTTCACTGAGCGGGAGGAAAGGTCACGCTGAAGCGGCTCCCGACATCGGGAACCGAAACCACGTCGATCGTCCCATTGTGGACGTCTACGATCCATTTCGCAATAGAGAGCCCCAGGCCGGTTCCGCCGGTCTCGCTGTTTCTTGCCTTGTCCGAGCGGTAGAAGCGCTCGAATATGTGTGAGAGGCTCTCCGAATCCATGCCGGAACCCTCGTCCTCTATGCCGAATCCGGCCTTCTCGCCGGTAATCAGCGACAGGCGGATGCGGCTTCCCTCCGGGGAGTATTTGGCCGCATTCTCGAGGAAAATGCGCATGCACTGCTTGAGCATCGCGCGGTCGGCGAATACGGTGACCGCACCGGGGGAAGCTTCCCCGGCTGCGGGATCAGCCGGGACAGCCGGCGCGCTGCTGTCCTCATCAGTTTTTACCCCCTCAAGGACATACTCATGCTTGTCGTCGATCATCAGGGACTCCTCCCAGACCTCGGAGAGCAGTGCCGGAAGATCGACATTTTCTTTGTTGACCGGGTTGCGTCCGCTGTCTCCGCGGGCAAGGAAGAGGAGCTGCTCCACCAGTTCCTTCATGTGGCGGGATTCCTTCTGTATCGAGGTGATGCTTTCCTCGAGTATCTCGGGATCGTCCTTGCCCCAGCGGGCGAGCAGATCAGCGTAGCCCTGGATGACCGCGATGGGTGTGCGGAGCTCGTGGGAGGCATCGGAGACGAAGCGGCCCTGCTGGCGGTAGCTGTCCTCCATTCTCTTAAGCAGGCTGTTGATTGCTTCCTCAATGCGCCTTAGCTCGGGATCGCCGGTGTCCACGGGGATCCCCCCGCCGAGGGCGTCGGGAGAGGACAGCGCCTCCTCCAGCTGGCTGAAGCGCGTCGTGTCCAGAGGGATGGAGCTGATTGTTTCCGCCTGCCTGGCCAGCTGCTCCAGAGGCCGGAGCTTCCTGCGGTACCGCCCGGTATGAAAGAGGGAGAAGAAGAGATCAAGGATCTCAACGAAAAGGGCTGCCGCCAGTACCGGGGAAAGCGTGAATACGTAACCCGCGCAGGGAGCAGTCATCTTTTCGCCGTCCTTGTAGACAATCACGAGATCCCAGTCATCAAGCTTCCTGCCCTCAATATTTACCTCACTGATATTGGCATAATCGAGAAACAGGAGATTTTCGGACGGCGCCCCCTCTGCGTAGCGGAGGCTTCTTAAGAAAAATGCCCCTAATGCGGCAGCGGCGATCATGACGTCGAGCACGATATAGGTGAACAGCTTATGAAGCCAGACGGAGGTGTTGATCCGTCTGGCAATGGAACGCGTGTAAGTTCTGGAACGCTGTTTATTCGTCTCGGATGACATAGCCTACTCCACGGACGGTCTGGATCAGACGGATGCCGAAGCGGTCGTCGATCTTGGTGCGCAGATAGCGGACGTAAACGTCGATGAGATTGGTCTCGCCGACATAGTCGTAGCCGCAGACGGCGTTGATAAGTTTTGACCGGTCCATCACGATGTTGCGGTTCTTTAAGAGCGTGCGGAGCAGCTCGAACTCATGGTTGGTGAGGGTGACCTCCTCGCCGTTTACCGTAACCTCATGCCTGTCCTCGTCGAGGACGACGGGACCGCACTCGAGCCTGGAGGTGGCGGCCTCCTCTGAGGAGGCGTGCCTCAGGGCGGTGCGGATCCTTGCAAGCAGTTCCTCGATGGCGAAGGGCTTCGTCACATAATCGTCGGCGCCTGCGTCGAGGCCCGCCACCTTGTCCATGACAGCATCCCTTGCGGTCAGAAGAATGACGGGCGTCGATTTCTGCAGCCGCAGCCGGCGCAGCACCTCGATGCCGTTAAGCCCGGGCAGCATCACGTCCAGAAGAATCAGGTCAAAATCGGAGGAGAGGGCGGTCTCCAGTCCCCTGCGGCCGTCCTCCTCCTTTGTCACTTCGAAGCCCTCGTGGGAGAGCTCGAGCTCGATGAATCGCGCGATCTGGCGCTCATCCTCAATGATCAGTATTGTGCTCATGGATGTCCTTCTTGAGTTCGCTGGCGGCATCCGCGGCCTTGTCACACACGTCATTGATATTGAGCGAGACGTGGTCTACGCCGTGGAAGCGGTAGCGGCAGTCCAGGAAAAGACCGATGACCAGAAGCGGAACCACTGCCCAGAAAGCGAAGATGAGCAGCAGGATGAGCACGAGCACCGGGATGGTGATGATTTCCTTGCCCCTGCGCTCCGCGCCGAAGGTGCACTCGATGCTCAGGGCCAGCAGGGACTTAGCGCGGCGCACGAATTTGTGCCATCCGTCTTCACCGGTGCTGGTTTTGCTGCGGTCCTTGTACACCTCGGGAATTGCCCTCCAGGTCTCGTTGTCCGCGTTTTCGGTTCCGGCATTCTCTGCCTTGTCTTCGCCGGTGGTGTATGCGGAGGATGCGCGGTTGATCTTTCCCTCTCTCTCGAGGAGGAGAATCGCGTCCAGCAGATCTCCGCCGCAGGAAGCAAGTGCCTGGGAGGCCTCAGCCTCGTTAACTCCGGTCTTCTCCATCAGTTTCGTGATCTTTTCCATGTTATCCATAATAGTCTCCTTTTTGCGGATGCAATGTGTGTTTCGTCATTGCGGCGCTCAGTGCTCACCGCCGCTTGCAATAATCATTCTAGCGGTACAAAATGAGATAACACTGTGGAGTTCATTAGAACAACATTAAGAAAAGTATAACATATCCGGATGGAACGGACGCTCCCCGGAGGCTGTCCGTGCGGCTCATCCGCGCCGGAAGGGAGGAAAGAGATGCTGGATTTTATCCGAGAGGCAGCTTCGGTCGTGCCGTCGAAGAGGCAGCTTGCCTGGTTTGAGAACAACTTCTTTGCCTTTATCCACTTCGGAATGAATACCTTTACTGACCGGGAGTGGGGAACCGGGACGGAGGCGGAATCCCTCTTCAATCCGTCAAAACTGGACTGCGACCAGTGGGTGGACGCCGTCAAATCCGCCGGAATGAAGGGAATGATCCTCGTTGCGAAGCACCATGACGGCTTCTGCCTCTGGGATACAAAACTCACGGACCACAGCGTGATGAACTCTCCCTTCGGGCGGGATATAGTCAGGGAAGCTTCCGAGGCCTGCCGCCGCGGCGGCATCCGGTTCGGCTTCTATCTCTCCCCCTGGGACAGGAACAGCAGGTACTACGGCACGCCGGCGTACAATGACTATTTCTGCGGTCAGCTGGAGGAGCTGCTTACCAATTACGGGGAGATCGCGGAGGTATGGTTCGACAATGCCTGCGGTGAGGGCCCGGACGGGAAGAAGCAGGAGTACGATTTCCCACGCTACATCAGCCTCATCCGGAGACTACAGCCGGAGGCGGTGATTTTCAACGATTACGGCCCCGATGCGCGGTGGTGCGGGAACGAGGCAGGCATCGCGAGGGAATCGGAGTGGGCGGTGGTGCCGTCGGAGCTCTGCTTCTACAGCGATGTACAGTCCGGACCGGGACCGCTCTCGGAGGAGGGCAGCCTGGACGGGATCTACAGCACAGGCAGGTATCTGGGATCGCTGGACAGCATTCTTTATTCGAAGGGACTGGTATTCTGCCCGTCGGAGTTTGACACCTCCATACGCCCGGGCTGGTTCTGGCACAGGAATGAGGAGCCGAAGAGCGTTGACGAGCTGATGCGGGTATACATGACCACCGTCGGGAACAACGCAGGACTCAACCTGAATATTCCCCCTACGGACGAGGGCCTCATCGATGAAAGGGATGCCGCGAGGCTTAAGGAGTTCGGCGATGCCATAAAAGGCGCCTTCGGGACTCCGGTGCCCTCCGGGCTTGAGAGAGCAGGGGGCACGGATGAGCTTCCGGTGTACAGGATCAGTTTTGACAAGGTGAGAAAGGATATCCGCCATGTGATCCTTCGAGAGGACCTGACGAAGGGACAGCGGATCTCCGAGTTCAGGATCGGGTCGGAGAAGGGACTCGGCATGCATTTTCCCTGGGCGCAGGGCAGCACGGTGGGAAACTGCAGGATCCTTACCCTCGCGGACCATTTCACCGGACAGAACCCGCTGATCGGAGAGCATATCGGCGGAGTGGACCACCTTCTGCTTGAGGTCAGCGCATCGCGCGGAAAGGTCTTCCTGAAAAGCGCGGAGGTTTACTGAACCGGCGGATAAGTGTTATTATTTATGCATACATTTC
>OMSM01000430.1 GCA_900313745.1 uncultured Lachnospiraceae bacterium | reverse complement strand
GCGCTCCGGCGTTCCCATGTCCTTTACGTATTCCGGGCTGTCGTAGCAGAACATCTTCCCTGTCCCGCAAAGCGGCTTTAAGACCTCCCGGTCGAGATCTACCCGCCCGGCTGCCTCCCTCTCCAGCAACTGGGGGCTGAGCACGTGCAGACCGGCGTTGACCCGGTTCCTGTACCACTGCGGCCGGCTGTCCTCCGCGGTCAGCCACGCCTCGGCCGCGCCGCTCTCATCCGCGATCAGAAGACCGCTGTCATAGGGGTGACTGTTCGGGTGTGTGAACAGGGTCGCAAGCGCGCCCTTCCTGCGGTGATACGCGGCAAAGCGGCGCAGATCCACATCGAAAAGCACATCCCCGTTTACAAGAAGGAAATCCTCCGTAAGAAGCTCCCGCAGCCTGAACAGGGCACCGCCGCTTCCCAGCGGGGATTCCTCTTGATAATACCGGATCCGCACGCCGTTTCCGCTTCCGTCTCCGAAATAGTCCGTGATGGCGGAGGCGCGGTATCCGACCGTGATGACAAGATCCGTGAATCCCTGCTCCCTGAGGCACCGGATCCCGTGCTCCAGGACCGGGCGCCCGGCGACCGGAAGCATCGGCTTGGGCAGATCCGGGGCGGACGGACGGATTCTCGTCCCAAGGCCGCCCGCCATAATAACCGCCCTCATACGCCCGCACCTCCCTGCAGGGAACGGGTGCCCCGCTCCTCAAACCGGAACGGCACGTACACAAGCTTCTTCATCGCTTCCTTCACGGCATCCTGCTGCTCCGGCCGCACATAGAACACCAGGAATCCTCCTCCGCCGGCGCCGAGCAGCTTGCCGCCCAGAGCGCCTGCGCGCATTCCCTCACTGTAGAGCTCGTCGATGCCGGCCGTGGTAACTGCACGCCCCGCGGTCTTCTTCAGATACCAGGTGCGGTCCAGCAGCCGGCCGAACTCGTCCAGGTCACCCGCCTCATCGGTCAGCACGCGCTCCGCCTCGTCCACCAGGGCGGCGATCTCCATGAGATGCTCTGTCTCCTCCTTGTATCCCTCCGCGTTCACCTTCTGCAGGTCCGGGCTGCTGCGCGTGATTCCGGTAAAGAAGAGCATCAGATTGTCGTTCAGCTGTCTCTTTCTGTCGGGAGCGATCGCCAGGGGAAGAACCTCATACGTCCCGTCCGGGCGGAAATTGATCCGGTTCATCCCGCCGAACGCCGCAGCGATCTGGTCCTGCCAGCCCCCGGCCTCACTGCACAGCACCCGCTCCAGGCGGATGGCCTCCCCGGCCAGCTGCCTGACTCCGGCCTCCTCGCCCTTCAGCGCATGAAACGCGTTCAGCATACCTACCGCGAAGGATGAGCTGGTTCCCATACCGGAGCCCAGGGGAAGGTCCGTATCCGAGAAAAGGCGGATATTCCGCACGTCCAGCATTTCCATCGCGCAGCGGACCGCTGTGTGCCGGATCAGGGAGCGGTCATTCACCCGCTCAACGCTCCCGGCGCAGCAGATCTCGGTACTGTAAGCGTAGAACCCGGGCAGATGCCGGGCGAGCACATAGCAGTACTTGTCGATTGTCGTGGAGAGCACTGCCCCGCCGTGTTTACGGAAGAAGAGCTCCATATCCGTTCCGCCGCCAAAGAAGGACATGCGCAGCGGCGTCTTAGTGATGATCATTTCCATACTTTTCTGTAACCAGCCGGATAAACCGGTTTACGGCGCCCCCGGCGGAATACTTCTCCGTTCCGTACTCCCAGGCGCTGCGGTGCATCCGGTCATATTCCTCCGGAGGCATGGCGGCGGCTTCCTTAAGTTTTGCCGCGAACGCGGCGTTGTCGCCCGCCGTCACAAGGAATCCGCTCCTTCCGTCGTCCACCTGCTCCGCGATCGCCCCGACGTTGAAGGCGATCACCGGCCTGCTGTACTTGTACGCGTCGATGATGATGCCGCTCTGGGAGGCAGTATTGTACGGAACGATTGCCCAGTCCGCGCCTGTAAACGCCTCCCGCATCTCCTCGTCCGTCACGTAGCGGTTGACGAGACGTACATTCTTTTCCTTCTCCAGTTCCTCTGCGGTCTGCTCCATCTGCGGATCGACCCGCCCGATCACGTCAAAACGCAGCTCCGGGCAGAGCCTCACGATTTCCAGCAGATTCTCCGCACCCTTATAGGGATTGATGCGTCCGAAGAAGAGGATCCGGCCGCTGTGAACCGGCGGCGTGAGTCCCGGATAGCGTCTCCAGAGCTCCAGATACCGCACCCGGTCGCGGCTTATCCTGTAGCGGCGGACCATTTCCTCCACATATCTCCGGTTTCTCAGCACTATGGTGTCCGCCGTCCGGCAGACCACCCGGTTCATGAAATCCACTCCCCGGGCCAGGTGGTCACCTTCATGGGGGATTACTTCGTGAATCACCTGATATCGGTGCGCTGACCGGCCGAGGGAGAGCATAACCGGCAGATTCCAGACATGCAGCGACTCAAAGTAGACGGCATCAAACCGCTCCTTCCGGACGCGCCGGATAATCCGGCCAAGCGTCCTCACATCGAACGTCTTCTTCACGATCCCCGGACGCTTCGGGCAGTCGACGAGCCAGGTGCGGTCCGAACGCGCAAGCGGCACCTTCGGAGTCCGAATCGCCATGAGATACGCATCCACCTCCGCATTCCCGATCAGCGCTTCGTACATGCCGAAGAGCGTGTCCTGATGGTCCGAATTATCCGAAAAGGTGACCAGCAAAACCTTCATCCGCCTCTTACTCCCCTGTCATCCGCGCCGGCGGCTCCTCACCCGGATCATGGTAAGGATGCAGGCAAGCACGGTCAGTTCCGCAATTCCGCAGGTCGAAGACCACCGGTAGTAATTCATAACGGCAAAACTGATGAAATACAGGCGCAGCGCCGCTCTCAGCCTCCTGTACTCTGCCGTGCATGCTGTGATCCTTCTCCAGATGCCGGCGTAGCAGAGAATCAGGACAAGAATCCCGATCAGCCCTCTTGCGCAGAGGACACAGGCGTACAGGCTGTGAAAAATCGCTCCGCTTCGGTTGAGATAATACTCCCTGTTCCACATCCCCAGGGCGAACTGTTCGTACAGATGCCTCAGATACTCCGGCCAGCTCCCGGGTCTCCCTCCGATGCCGATTCCGAAAAGCTGGACTCTTACCGGTGCATCCATAAAGAAACCCCACACCGCCGCATTTTCGTATTTACGGATTCCCGTCGATGCATTCGCCCCTTTAATGCGGAGCATTGCCATTGCTTTCTCCGCCAGGGAAGGGACAAATATCACAATCCCGGCCAGCAGAACAAGCGTCAGGACAAAAAGGAGCACCCTGCTCCTGCTGCCAAGGCCCGCATCCCGGAGCTCAAAGAAGAACGAGTACGCCAGAGGAACGATCACTGCGGCATAGATAATCATATATCCGCGCGTTCCCGACAGAACCGTCCAGAGAAACAGCACCAGGACATACCATAGGACCCTGGTTCCGACACATTTCGGTGGAGCTGCTTGCTCCAGCGGAACACCGTAATACAGGCATGCAAGCACAGGCAGCACGATAATCGCAATATTGCCCGTGATCGGCTGTGAGGAAGCCACCAGCCTTGTGATGCCCGTGCCGGTATTATTCATGTAGGCCAGATACAGGCCCAGAAGGGATTCGATCACTGCCGCCGCGGT
>OMSM01000344.1 GCA_900313745.1 uncultured Lachnospiraceae bacterium | reverse complement strand
GGGATCTTGGGCATGATGTACATGCGCACCGCATTGGCATAGCAGTACTTCATGAGTTCGTTGCGCTCCGAGGTGACGATGTCCCAGAGCACTACCCCGTCAAAACCGCCCTGCCTGATCCTTGCGATGACGGCATCCTCCCCTTCCTCCGTTCCTATGGAATCCACAACCTCGTACTTGTCCGGCCGGGATGCGAATTTCGCCTCGATGCCGGCAGTAGGGCGGTCTCCGTGGATCAGGAGGAGTTTTGACGGAGGAAAGGCACTCCGGTAGATCCGGTCGCTCAGGATCACCCATCCCACCGCAAATGCGGACTGCAGGATGAAGAGCAGCCACATCGGCCCGGTGGGCATGGTCCAGTTGCGCATCAGCGAAAGCTGGAAATAGGAAACCACATCGGTGGCAAACAGCGAGAAGACCTGGGAAAGGATCACGTCAAACGGCCGGTAATACCCCACCTTGTCCGCCTCGAAGGTATGAGAGAAAAGAATCAGGAACAGCAGATAGATCCCCAGGACCAGGATGTGCCCCTTGACGTAAAACTTGAGGCGCAGCCGGATTAAGGGATAATAGCGCCAGAAATACACCCACGCGTAGAGCGCGGTCTGAAAAAAAAGCCCGATCAGCGGCACCTGAAGTGCGAAGAGCCGGAACAGTGCGCTCCGGTAAGATTTATGTGTTCTCATATTCTTCTCAATGTCGCCCTTACTGCCCACAGAACAAAACAGACAAGGGAGCGGGGAATCCCGATTCCCTCCCTGCGGTAGAGGCGCCAGATGCGGACCAGCGCCCTGCCCTTGTTGGAGGACATGGACTTCGGCGGTCTCCGGTACACCGCAAGCACCTCGTCCAGTCCGTACGCAGTCACCCCGGTTCGCAGCACCGCCCACCAGGTGGCTGTGTCCTCACTGCGGATATCAGGCATCAATATCCGGCTCCGGTCAAGTTTTGACAGGTCGAAGAGCACCGTCGAGGTGAAGATGATGGTTCTCGTGAGCGCCATGCTGTAGGTAAGCTCCGGCAGAGCCCGTACGACCTTTCCTGTTCCCCTCGCCTCGGAATCCCCGAACTCGTAGGAGGTGTAGACGAAGGCCGCGTCCTTCTCCTTCATGAAGCGGAGCTCTTTCTCCAGCTTGTCCGGGAACCAGACGTCGTCCGCATCGAGAAAGGCGATGTAGCGGCCGGAAGCGGCCATGATCCCGTCGTTTCTCGCTTTTGCGGGCCCGCCGTTCTCTTCCCTGAGGATATAGACGATGCGGCGGTCCGGATTTTTCGCCGAAAGCTCCGCGATCTTCTCCGCGCTGTCGTCCGGCGAGCGGTCGTCAACCAGGATGAGCTCCCAGTCCGTATAGGTCTGCGCCAGAACCTGGCGCATCGTATCCCCGATATAGGCCGCGGCGTTGTACACCGGCACAACAATGCTGACGGTCTCGTTCACTGCTTATTCCTTCCGGCGCGCTTCAGAATTTCTCCCGGACGATGTACACCGGGCGGTTCTTCACCTCAAGATAGGTCTTCTCCAGGTACTTTCCCACCGCGCCGAGGCAGAGCATCTGCACGCCGCTGATAAAGAAGAGGATGCACACCAGGGAAGGCCAGCCGGCGGTCGGATCACCGAAGACCAGCTTTCGGATGATGATGAAGATTATCATCGCGACGGAGAGCAGGGAGAAGCCGACTCCCAGCACTGTCGCAAGTTTTAGCGGGGCGGTGGTGAAGGCTGCAATCCCGTCGATGGCATAGCTGAAGAGCTTCCAGAAGGACCACTTCGTGTCCCCCCTCGCTCTCTCGATATTCTCGTACTCCACCCATTTCGTGGAAAACCCGACCCAGCTGAAGATCCCCTTGGAGAAACGGTTGTACTCTGTAAGGGAAAGGATAGCATCCACGACGATTCTCTTCATCAGCCGGTAATCTCTCGCCCCGTCCACGATCTCCGTGTCGGAGAAGCGGTTGATCAGCCGGTAGAACATCCGGGCGAAGAAGGAACGCACGGGAGGTTCCCCGGTGCGGGTGCTCCTCCTCGTCGCCGC
>OMSM01000447.1 GCA_900313745.1 uncultured Lachnospiraceae bacterium | reverse complement strand
TATTTCCGTTTCTGACCGGGGGTTATCGTGAAATTCACTGGTGCAAAAATCTTCACCGCTCTCTTCCTTCTGGTGTGCGCGCTGCCGTTCATCGGGATGTTCGTGCGCCCCACGACGGAGACGCTCGGAAACTCGGCGCCCGCCGGCAGGCCGGTCCTTGTCCGGGGCGACGGAAGTTTTGACACGGATTACGCAAAGAAGCTCGGAGACTATATAGAGGACAGGCTGTTTCTGCGCGCGGAGATGATCACCGCGGACGCCTGGCTGAAGGAGACCCTCTTCGGCGTCTCCTCAAAGGAGAGCGTAATCACGGGAACGGATGGCTGGCTTTATTATGAGGCGACGCTGGATGATTACCAGCATACCGGAGCTTTGAGCGACCGGGCCCTGTTCAATGCGGCGCACAACCTGAAGCTGATGCAGGACTATACGGAGCTTCTGGGAAAGAAATTCCTGTTCGCCGCGGCCCCCAACAAAAACTCTCTCTACCCGGAGCACATGCCGGCCAGGTATCAAACGAGAGAGAATGAAAAGAGCGACGCGGAGCGTTTTGCCGCCTTTCTGGAGAAAGAGGGGGTTCACAGCCTGGATCTGTTCCGGCTTTTTGCGGAGCAGGATGAAGTCCTCTACTACGCGAGGGATTCCCACTGGAATGAAAAGGGCGCGGTGCTTGTTTACAACGCCATGCTGGATGCGCTGGGGATCGCGCATGAGGATTACGCGGACGTGATTCCGGCGGAGACCAGGGATTATATCGGGGATCTTGCGAAGATGCTTTATCCCGCGGGGAGCGAGCCGGAAACCAGGCTGCATTATCTGGAGCCCTCGTGGGAGTACCTCACGGACACGGTCTCGCCGGAGGAGAATTATATCCGCACCGCTAATGCTTCCGGGAAGGCAAAACTTCTGATGTACCGGGACTCCTTCGGCAACTCGCTCCTTCCGTACCTTGCGGAGCACTTTGAGGAGGCGGTATTTTCCCGGGTAGTTCCCTATACCATGACGGAGCTGGTGACTACCGGGGCGGATGTGCTGATCGTCGAGAAGGTGGAGCGGCATCTTCCTACACTTGCGGAGATCTCACCGGTGATGAGTGCGCCGGTAAGGGATCCCGCGGTACTGGGGGAAGTGCCTTCGGGAAGGAATGCGGAAGCGGCTCTGCCTGAGGTGGAGACTGTTCCGGGGTACCATGTCATTAAGGGAACCCTGAATCAGGAGCAGGCGGTGCCGGACATGGACACCCCGATTCTCTGCCTGGTCCGGGATGCCGAAAAAACCATATTATATGAAGCGTTTTGTGTTACTATAGACAATAACGATTTCGGATATACAGCGTACATTTCCGACCTCAGCATCTCCGGGGACATTGGGGAAGCAAGAGTTTATGCCCGGAGCGGCGGGGACTGGAAAGAGTATGCGGAATATGGGGACATAAGCGAATGAAAGTAAGAATTGCCCTGCTCCTTACAGGATTGATGATTGCGATTACCGGTTGTGAGTATTATGCCGTTCCTCCGGCAGCACCTGCCGCCGCCGCGGAGGAAGCCGGCGCTGCCTCGGAAGAGGAAGAAGAGGCAGAGGAAGCAGAGGACGCGGACGAAGAAGAGGCGGAGAACAGCACGGACGGGGAAACGGAAGCGGGCAGCGGGGAGGAAGAGAACAGCGCAGCCCAGGCAGCTCCGGCCAAAGCTCCGGCTCCGGCAGCACCTGCAGCAGCTCCGGCCCCGGCCTCTGCCGCAGCGGAAGAGCCGGTTATCGTGACGGATCCTTCTCTGTTTGAGGGCCTGACCGAGGAAGAAGCAGCGCTGGTTCAGGCCCAGCTGGAGGCCCAGTACCTGGAGCAGCTGGAAGCACAGACCACAGCGGCGCAGGCAGCGGCGGAAGCAGATGCGCAGGCGGCAGCCCTTGCCCAGGCTCAGGCCGAGGCAGCGGCAGCAGCCCAGGCCGCCGCAGAGGCCGCAGCCCAGAGCGCGGAGCGCACAGTGGTGGAGAAGGTCTACATCGAGGACTGCGGACAGGATACGGGGTACTGGAAAATCACCTATTCGGACGGCACGGTGGAATTCTCGGACAACTGACCGGATAAGAAAAATGTGGGTAAGACCGCCTGTGGGTTTGCGCGAAGGCGGGGAAAGAGGGCATTTTAGTGAGAGGAAGGGCAATAATCGCGCTTTTGGCGGCAGCAATGATTGTTACTGGCTGCAGAGGCGGTAAGAACCAGGAGAAGGAAGCGTCTGAAGTGGCACAGACGGAGGTTTCTTCAGAGGCGCTGTCCGATGCGATTCCCGGGGAGGCAATCCCCGAAGAGGAAGATTCCGCGGATACTGCGGAAGAATCCGTTCAGGCTGCGGAAGCGGAGAGCACCGGACAGGAAGAGGAAATCGCTGCGGCTGAGGAAGAGAAAGACGAAGAAGACGGCGTGAAGGAAGCGTCCGCGGAAACCGGAAACGAAGAAAATGCCGGCGGCACATCGGAGAGCACGTCTGCGGAAGGCACCTCCGCACAGGGCGCGGAGACTCAGAGTGCGGCCCAGGCAGCCGCGCCTGCGGCGGCAGATCCCGCTCCCGCAGCGGCAGGAACTCCGGCAGCTGCTGACTCCGCTCCCGCAGCGACGGGGGAGATCACGGAAGTAACTCCCGAAGTCCAGGCCAAGCTGAACGCGATCGCCGCCCAGATGGCTGCGATGGTCAACGGAATGGAATTTGAGGAAGTTCCGGCCGAGGCGCCTGTACAGGAGGCAGCTCCAGCCGCACCCGCCGGGGAGAGAACGCTGGTCAGTCAAATCTATGACCCGGAAACCGGAATTACAGCATATGTCTATTCGGACAATACCGTGGAGTATGTCCAGGGGGAGTGAGGATATTCCCCGAAAGCTGACAACTATAGATACAGAGTCTTTTGAAGATTAGCAGGCCTCTCCGCTCAGGCGGAGAGGCCTGGTATTTCTTTAATCATCTCTCAAGGGTTTCATGAAAACCTTTCTCTTTTCTATTTTCTGCCGTCTTTTCTGTTTTCTGCCGCTGGTACGCTGCTTTTGCCCGATTCCTGAGCTTGCGGCAGTACAGATACCTCTTGAAGCTTCTTCAAATAGCTGTTTACCTGCCGCCGGTACGCTGCTTTTGCCCGATTCCTGAGCTTGCGGCAGTACAGATACACTCTGAAGCTTCTTCAAGCAGCTGTTTACCTGCCGCCGGTACGCTGCTTTTGCCCGATTCTTGAGCTTGCGGCAGTACAGATAGTCTCTGAAGCTTCTTCAAGCAGCTGTCTTCCCGCCGCCTGCCTCCGGCCTGCGACCTTTACAAGGTAGTTCCCCAAATATCCCCCCCAATATCCTCAATATCCCATTTCTTTCATATTTCTCTTGCGTTTTAAGTCAAACATGATATAGTGGTACACGGCGTTTACAATCACTAAACTTTCGGTTTAGAATTCCTGTGTCTCGGGAGAGGCGCAAATCCAGCATTTCAGGAGGGAAACGGAGCTGCCGCGCACCTGTGCGGCGACGTGACAGATCTTGAGAAAGAAGTACTATGGACATCGGACTTAGAATCAGGGAACTTCGCAAACAGAAGGGGTTGACCCAGGAGGAGCTCGCGGATCGCGCGGAGCTGACCAAGGGCTTTATTTCCCAGATCGAGAGCAACCGCTCTTCGCCATCCATCGCGACACTCACGGATATTCTGCAGTGCCTTGGAACGGATCTCCCCGAGTTCTTCGCCAAGTCCGAAGAGGAGACGCAGATAGTCTTCCGGACGGAGGATTATTTCGAGAAAACCGATGAGGAACTCGGCAACAAGATTGAGTGGATTATCCCCAACGCCCAGAAAAACCTCATGGAACCTATTCTTCTCACTCTAGAGCCCGGAGGAAGAACCTATCCGGATACGCCCCACGAGGGCGAGGAATTCGGATATGTGCTGTCCGGGAGCGTGGAGATCGTGCTGGGAAGACGTACTGTGAGGGTGAGAAAGGGTGAATCCTTCTACTTCACGCCGGACAAGCAGCACTGTCTGAAGGCGGGGAAGGCCGGGGCAAAAATAATCTGGGTGTCCACACCCCCGTCCTTCTGACGAACGGAATGCGTCACCGCGGCCAACAGTACGTCACCGCGTCCAGCACCACATCACCCCTGCTAACTAAGCATCACCGCGGCAGACAATACATCACCGCGTCAAACCGTAAGAAACCACACAGCTCAGAAAGCGCATGTGGTTTGCCATAAATCTCTGCCACGCCGGCGGAAAGGAAATGAGAGTAATGAGCAAAGAATTGATCAGACTGGAACATATCACCAAGTCCTTCGACGGGCAGATGATTCTCGACGACCTCAATCTGGTCATTCACGAGAATGAGTTCGTCACCCTTCTGGGCCCTTCCGGCTGCGGAAAGACCACCACGCTCCGCATCATCGGCGGCTTTGAGACCCCGGACAAGGGGCGCGTGATTTTCGACGGGCAGGATATCACCGCACTCGCGCCCAACAAGCGGCAGCTCAACACGGTTTTCCAGAAGTACGCACTGTTCACCCACATGGACATCGCGGAGAATATCGCCTTCGGCCTGAAGATCAAGAACAAGTCCCAGGCTTATATCAACGACAAGATCAAGTACGCGCTGAAACTCGTGAATCTCGACGGTTTCGAGCACCGCATGCCCGATTCCCTCTCCGGCGGCCAGCAGCAGCGTGTGGCCATCGCCCGCGCCATCGTCAACGAGCCGAAGGTTCTGCTCCTCGACGAGCCTCTGGGTGCTCTGGACTTAAAACTCCGCCAGGACATGCAGTACGAGCTGATCCGCCTGAAGAACGAGCTGGGCATCACCTTCATCTACGTCACTCACGACCAGGAGGAGGCGCTTACGATGTCCGACCACATCGTGGTCATGAACCAGGGCTACATCCAGCAGGAAGGCAGCCCGGAGGACATCTACAACGAGCCCGAGAACGCCTTTGTCGCCGACTTCATCGGAGATTCCAACATTATCACCGCAACCATGGTCCGCGATGAACTGGTCAATATCCTTGGAACCGATTTTGAGTGTGTTGACAAGGGCTTCGGAACGAACCAGCCCGTGGACGTGGTGATCCGCCCCGAGGACGTGGAGCTGGTAAAGAGGGGAGAGGGAACGCTTCCCGGTGTAGTCAGCCACATCATCTTCAAGGGCGTCCACTATGAGATGGAGGTGCAGGCCGGCGGATTCGAGTGGCTCGTGCACTCCACCCGCATGAACGAGGTGGGCAGCGAAGTGGACATCCGCGTGGATCCCTTCAACATCCAGGTCATGAACAAGCCCGAGTCCGAGGACGAGCAGGCAATCGGGGTCGAGGAATAACGAACCAGGGAGAAAGCCAATGATAACCAACAAGAAAACCTCCGCGCTCATGGCCTCCCCGTATCTGGCCTGGGCACTGATCTTCATCCTGGTGCCGCTCGGAATGATCCTGTTCTACGGACTCACCGACGACACCGGCGCATTCACTTTCGCAAACGTTGCGGCGATCATGCAGGCGGAGCACTTCAAGGCGCTGATCCTTGCGCTTGAGCTCTCCGTGATCAGCACTGTGGTCTGCTTCTTCCTGGCCTACCCGCTGGGAATGATCCTGGCCAAGAACAAAATGAGCTCCCAGGGCATCATCACGACCCTCTTCATCCTTCCCATGTGGATGAACTTCCTCTTAAGGACCTTCGCCTGGATGACCCTCTTAGAGAACAAGGGCGTCATCAACGGCATCCTCGGGGCTCTGCATCTTCCTCCAATCAACATCATCAACACCCCTTCGGCCATCGTGCTCGGCATGGTGTACAACTTCCTGCCCTTCATGATCCTGCCGATTTACAATTCCCTCGCCAAGATCGACGAGAACGTCATCAATGCCGCGAGGGATCTGGGCGCGAACAAGTTCCAGACCTTCATGAGGGTGACGCTCCCGCTCACGGTGCCCGGAATTATCAGCGGCGTCACGATGGTGTTCATCCCCGCGCTGACGACCTTCGCCATCTCGACCATGCTGGGCGGCTCCAAGATCCTGCTGATCGGCAACATCATCGAGCAGGAGTTCACTCTGACCTATGACTGGCATCTCGGCTCCGGCCTGTCCATCGTCCTGATGATCTTCATCGTGATCAACATGGTCGTCGACGCGATTTCCGAGCGGAAGGAGGACTGATGAAAAAGAATACCAATGCCCTCGAGAAGCTCTACATGACGGTGATCTTCATCTTCATGTACGCGCCGATTGCCACGCTCATCGTGCTGTCCTTCAACAGCAGCAAGTCCCGCGCGAAGTGGGGCGGCTTCACCCTTCAGTGGTACAAACAGCTGGTCAGTGATTCCGAGATCCTTAACGCGATGGCCAACACGCTCATCATCGCGCTGATTGCCACGGTTGTATCGACGATTATCGGCACGGCGACCTGCGTGGCGCTGATGGGCTTTAAGCGCAGGAGCCGCGCATTCATCATGGGCATCACCAACATCCCCATGATCAATGCGGATATCGTCACCGGTATCTCGCTGATGCTGCTGTTCCGCGTGCTGCACTTCCAGACCGGCTTCGTGACGGTGCTGCTCGCGCACATCACCTTTGATATTCCCTACGTGATGCTGAGCGTCATGCCCAGGATGAAAACGATCAGCCCCTCGGTGTATGAGGCGGCGCAGGACCTGGGTGCCGAGCCCTTCTACGCTTTCCGCAAGACGGTGCTCCCGGACCTGATGCCTGCGGTGATCTCCGGATCGCTCATGGCCTTCACCATGTCCATTGACGACTTCATCATCACCTACTTCACCAAGGGCTCCGGTTTTGACACGCTTTCCACCAAGATCTACAACGAGGTAAAGCGCGGAATCCAGCCGGAAATCTACGCACTGTCCGCCATTATCTTCGTGGTGGTGCTCGCCCTGCTCCTTGCCTCCAACAGGATGAAGACCCGCCCGGCAGTGCTCGGACGGCGTCTTGCGGAGGACGGCACGGTGAAAAAACTTACCCCTGCCGGAATCGCCGCGATCTGTGCCGCGTCCGTGGGAATTATTCTCCTGGCCATGTTCTTCGGAGGAGTTTTTACCAAGAAGAGCAACCAGGTGTATGTCTACAACTGGGGTGAATATATTGATCCTGAAGTGATCGAGATGTTCCAGGAGGAGACGGGCATCGAGGTGATCTACGACGAATTCGAGTCCAACGAGATCGCCTACGCCAAGCTTGCCTCAGACAACAGTGCCTACGACGTGGTCTGCCCTTCGGAGTACATGGTTGCCAAGATGATCGACGAGGACATGCTCGCGCCGCTCGACTGG
>OMSM01000342.1 GCA_900313745.1 uncultured Lachnospiraceae bacterium | reverse complement strand
ATTTACCATATCGGCGACGCGCTCATATATCCTCCTGCCGTCGTCCGTTACCACGTCCTGGAACTCGCCGCTGCTGGGATTGGAGGTTTTAACAAGGACGAAAATTCCCTTGTCGTTCTTCGCGCACACGTCGACGAAGGGCTTCACGCCGTCGGTTCCCAGATAAGGGTTCACCGTCGCCATATCCTCATCATAGGCGCGCACGAGGACACCTCCCACCTCTACTCTGCCCAGATGGCCGGCAGCATAGGCCTCGGAAGTGGACCCGATGTCGCCGCGCTTGATATCGCCGATGACGATTAATCCCTTCTCGTGGCAGTAGCGGATCGTCTTCAGATAAGCCGCAGCCCCGGGAACGCCGAACTGCTCATACATTGCGGACTGAGGCTTCACCGCGGGGATCAGGTCGTACGTCGCGTCGATGATTGCCCTGTTGAAGCGCCATACAGCCTCGGCCGCAACTTCGAGCTCGTCGTCGCCGAGATAACTCTCCTTCGCGGAGCGCGCGGCCTCCCGGAGAATATGCTCCGGGATGAATTTCAGGTTCGGGTCGAGCCCGACCACTACAGGGGCGTGCTTTTCCCGGATGGCCTGGATTAATCTGCTGATCATGAAATACTCCTTCTCCTTACCTGGAACTCAGGAAGACCTGCTCCCGCTTCGCGTTCTCATCCTCGGGATAACTCTTCAGGTACGCTTCCATAAGAACCTGGGCCTTCTTGAAATCGCCTATGTACTCGTAGGCTACGATCTCATTGAAGGACAGGGTCTGCACGATGTCGTTGTCCCGGATTTTAAGGCCGGTCTGGAACGCGGTAAGGGCGGCCTGGGGGTCACCCATCGCAAGCCTCGCGAGTCCCAGCTGGTTGTATATCTCGGGGTGGGTCTGATCGGAGGCGAGGAAGCCCTCATAGACATCAGAGGCGTAATTCATGTCCCCGAGGGCCTCGTAAGTTTTGCCAAGAAGGAGCGTCGTCTGGTAGCTTCCGTCGCCCTTTGCGCTCTCCAGGCAGTTCTTGGCCGTCTGGTAGTCCTCCAGGTAGTAGGAGAGCCGCCCGCGGTCGTAATTGCTCATTCCGGACTCCTGCTCCAGTGCCGCGGCGACGAAGCTTTTTCCCAGATCCCTGCTGCCGTACTGCACGCAGGTCTCGTAGATCGCGATCAGCCTGTCGTAGTCCGTCGGCGTCATCTCCATAACCCGTCGGAAATCCGCCTCGGCCGCCTCCGAATTCCCGACGGACATCTCCGCCGCGCCGCGCAGATAGTACCCGTCCGCATCGCCGGACTTCATCTCAAGGATGGCGTTGTAGATGTCCACCGCCTCCTCCTGGCGCCCCATCTTCACATAGCACGCGGCGAGGTAGTAGTTGATGTCGTAATCGATGTCCCCGGGGAACATCCCCGCCCTGTCCAGCGCGGTCTCGAAGGATCCTGCCGCCGCACTGTAATCGCCGATGCCCATCTGGGCGATGCCGAGGAGCCGGTACATTCCCTCGGTGTCGTTTCCGGCATCTATGTCGTTCTTTATCATCTCCACGGCGGAGGCGAAATCGCGGTCACGGATGAATACCAGCGCGGAATCCTGCGCCTCGTTTGCAGTGCCCGCGCAGCCGCTGAGGAAAAAGAGCGCACAAAAAAGAGCGCAGAAAACACTGCAGGGTGTTCTCCCCGTTCTTTGGCTGCGCGATCTGTGGTTCTTGCCGCGGTCAGAAAATATCATATCAGTATTTTAGCATTCATCCTCAGGTTTGGACACGCGTTTTCTCCGGCAGCTGGGCGAGTACGACCGCCGTGAACATGAAGGCGCAGCCCAGCAGCTCGCGAAGGGAAAGGCGCTGTCCGAGAAGCAGCCAGCCGGCGATCACCGAGATCACGGACTCCAGCGACATGATGAGGGAACTCACCGCGGGATCCTGCCCCCGCTGCCCGAGAATCTGCAGTGTGTAGGCGATGCCGCTGGAGAACACCCCCGCGTAGATCAGCGGAAGCAGCCCTCCGGCGATGTCAGCCTCCGCCGGTTTCTCCAGAAGAAAGGCAAGTACGAACGAAAACACCGCCGAGAACAGGAACTCCGCAAAGGAGAGCTCAATGCCGTCCGCGAACCTCACAAAATGGTCGATCGAGAGGATCTGGCACGCAAAGAGGAACGCGCAGCCCACAAGCATGAGATCGGAGGCGCCGAAAGCCATCGTCCCGGAGACACATAAAAGGTAGAGTCCCACGGCAGCAATTGCGACGCTTATCCACAGCTTTATCCCGGACTTTCGTCCCAGAGCGCAAGCAAGCACAGGGACGAGAACAATATACAGGGCGGTGATGAACCCGCACTTTCCCACGTCCGTGCTGATCATCGCCGTCTGCTGGAGAATGGAGGCGCTGCAGAGAAAAAAACCCGTGACCGCGCCGCCCGCAATCGTCGCTTTTCTTCTGTCCGCGCGGACCTTGCCGCTCTCCCCCTCCCGGACCTTATCCCTTCTTGCGATGACGAAGGGAGCAAGCGTCAGGCTTCCCAGCACGCTCCGGATGGCCTGGAAGGTGATGGGGCCCATAAAGCCGTTTCCGAGGCTCTGCGCGACGAAGGCTGTTCCCCAGATCAGCGCGCAGACAAAGAGCATCACCGCGTTTTTCGGCGCCACGGCGGCACCCTTATTTGTCCTCAAACCGCACCTTCACGTAGTATCCCCTGTCGTTGTGCTCGATGGAGATCACTTTCCCCTCCCTCTGAAGAAGCCTCTGGTTGAACGGAACATTTCCGCTCATCGCGAGGGACGGATTGATCGT
>OMSM01000259.1 GCA_900313745.1 uncultured Lachnospiraceae bacterium | reverse complement strand
GCCGCATGGTTTACCTTCAGATGGTTCCAGGTAAGTACGGGGAGGTTGTTCAGCTCAAGCGTTTTCATCCGTTCTCCATTTCCAGTCTGATCAGGTTGTTCATCTCCGCCGCGTACTCCAGCGGAAGCTCCTTGCTCACCGTGTCTGCAAAGCCGCTGACAATCATCGCCCTCGCCTCGTTCTCGGGGATTCCGCGGCTCATCAGGTAGAACACAGCCTCGTCGCTTATCCTTCCGATTTTCGCCTCATGCCCCACATCCGCCTCCGACGTGCGGATATCCATCGCCGGGATCGTGTCCGAGCGGGAATAAGAGTCGAGCATCAGCGAGGCGCAGTTCACCGAGGCCTTCGACCCCTTCGCGCCCGCCATGATCTGCACGCTGCTCCGGTAGGTGGATATTCCGCCTCTCCCGGAGATGGACTTGGTGTCGATAAAAGAGGAGGTCTCCCGGCCGAGATGGATCATCTTCGCACCGGTGTCCAGGTTCTGCCCGGCCCCGGCGAAGGTGATTCCCGTGAACTCCGCGTGGGAGCGGTCCCCCTTAAGCACCGTGGTCGGATAGAGATAGGAAGTATGGGAGCCGAAGGACCCGGAGACCCACTCCATCACCGCTCCCTCCTCCACCAGAGCCCTCTTGGTGTTGAGGTTGTACATGTTCTTTGACCAGTTTTCGATAGTGGAGTAGCGGAGCCTCGCGCCTTTCTTCACGTACAGCTCAACGCATCCCGCGTGAAGATTGGCGACGTTGTACTTCGGCGCCGAGCAGCCCTCGATGAAGTGCAGGTCCGCCCCCTCGCCGACAATGATGAGGGTGTGCTCGAATTGGCCGGCTCCCCTCGCGTTAAGCCGGAAGTAGGACTGCAGCGGGATCTCCACCTTCACCCCGGGGGGCACATAGACGAAGGAGCCTCCCGACCACACCGCCCCGTGCAGCGCGGCGAACTTGTGATCCTCCGGCGGCACGAGCTTCATGAAGGTCTCCCTCACCAAATCCGCGTATTCGCCGGTGAGCGCGCTCTCCATGTCCGTGTACACGACGCCCTGGGCGGCCACCTCGTCCCGCACGCTGTGGTAGACGAGCTCGGAGTCGTACTGGGCGCCCACGCCCGCGAGGCTTTCCCGCTCTGCCTGCGGGATACCCAGCTTCTCGAAGGTATTGCGTATCTCCTCCGGAACGTCCTCCCAGCGCCCCTGCATGGAGGTGTTGGGGCGGACGTAGGAGGCGATCTCCTCCATATTCAGGCCGTCAATCGGCGGCCCCCAGTCCGGGACCGGAGTCCGGTTGTATACCTCAAGGCTCTTAAGACGGAAGTCCCTCATCCACTCCGGGTCGTGCTTCTCCTCGGAGATCTGCCTCACGATCTCCGGCGAGAGCCCCTCCTCAAGCCTGTAGAACCCGCTCTCGTCGTCCGTAAAATCATAGAACCGGCGGTCCTCATCAAAAATGTTCATCTTTTTTATCCCTCCGCCGCGGCCGTTCCGCGCGGTTTATTCCTCACCGGATGAAATAAACTGCTCAAACCCGTCCCGGTTGATCCCCTCCACGACGGAAGCGCCGCCGGAGTACACAATCCGCCCCTTCACCATGACATGTGTGCGGTCCACCTTCAGGGATTCCAGGATGCGCGTGCTGTGGGTGATGACAAGCAGCGCGCCCTCCTGCCTCCTCTGGTATTCCTCGATGCCTGCGGAGACCACCCGCACGGCGTCCACGTCGAGGCCGGAGTCCGTCTCGTCAAGAATGGCGAATTTCGGGCGCAGAAGAAGCAGCTGCAGGATCTCCGCCTTCTTCTTCTCGCCGCCGGAGAAGCCTACGTTCAGCTCCCTCTCCGCGTATGCGGGATCGATCTTTAAAAGGGCGAGCGTCTCCTCCAGCTCCTTCCTGAAGGCGAAGAGCTTCACCGGCTTTCCGGTGACGGCGCGCACCGATGCCCGGAGGAAGGATTCCAGCGTAAGCCCCGGAACCTCCAGCGGATTCTGGAAGGACAGGAACATCCCTTTCTTGGCCCGCTTGTCGGCGGAGAGCCTGGTAATATCCTCTCCCTCGAAAAGAATCCTCCCGCCTGTCACGGTGTACTGCGGCGATCCCATGAGGGTGTAACCGAAGGTGGATTTACCCGCCCCGTTCGGGCCCATGAGCACATGGGTCTCCCCCTTCCCGATCTCAAGGGACACCTCGTGAAGAAGCTCACCCTCCTCGATGGAAACCGACAGTCCTTCTGCCTTCATAAGCTTGTCTGACATAATTCACCTCGTTCACGCTTGATCCGCGGATGCGGTTCTGCCGACTGCCGCGCCCGGTGCGGTGCACCTCCTGCGCAGCCTGTCCCTGTTATTTATGCTGATTCAGGAGATCGCCGAGCGTCACACTGTCCACATAGCGGGTGACCGCCTCATCGAGCCCCTGCCAGAACGGCAGGGTGTCGCACTCCCCGCTCCGGGGGCACACGTTCTCCTCGTCCGCAAGGCAGGCCACCGGCGCAAGCGACCCCTCCGTCGCGCGCAGGATATCTCCGACCCGGTATCCGTCCGGCTCCCTTGTCAGCCGGTAGCCGCCGCTGTTGCCTCTCTGCGAGTGGATATATCCCGCCCTGGAGAGCGCTGTGGCAATCTGCTCCAGATACTTCACCGTCACGTCCTGCCTCTCGGAGACATCCCTTAAGGAGACGTATCCCTCCTGCCCGTTCTTTGCGAGATCCAGCATCATTCTCAGGGCGTAGCGTCCTTTTGTGGATATTTTCATGTTGCCCCTTAAGCCTCCTGCGGCTTCACCGGCCGCATCGTGAAATGATACAATAGCTTATCCGCAGCTCCCCGGCTGTTCCTGAAACTGTTCTGTGCAGTCCCGGGTAAGGCGGCGGTCATTCACGCCCTGCTATTCATACCTTTTTAGTAGGATTTCTATTGCTACTATTTTAGTAGGATTTGAGGAATTTGCAAGTGGGTCTTGACGAAACTGGCGGAAATGAAGAAAATCGCGTCCGGAGCGCTGCGGACCGCGGGGAGGAATACCGTGCCGCGCACATGAAGAAGGCGCTCGCGCGCAAGGAAAGGCGGAAGGAAAAACTTGACGCGATGGAGAAGGCGCGCCTTGACGCTGAGGCCTCCCTCGCCGCCCTGGATGAGTTTTTCATGCGGAAGGCCCTCATCCAGGCGGAGCACGCCTTTGATCACGGGGAGGTGCCCATCGGCTGCGTCATCGTGAAGGACGGCAAGGTCATCGCGAGAGGATACAACCGCCGCAACACCGATCACTCCGCCCTCTCCCACGCGGAGACCTCCGCGATCCGGAAGGCCTGCGCGAAGCTCGGCGACTGGCGGCTCTCCGGCTGCACGCTCTACTGCACGCTGGAGCCCTGCCCGATGTGCGCGGGGGCCATCGTGCAGTCGAGGATCGACCGCGTCGTCATCGGCGCGATGAGTCCCAAATCCGGCTCTGGGGGAACCCTCATCAACATCCTTCAAAATGACGGCTTCAACCACCGGTGCGAGGTGGCCAGCGGGGTTCTTGATGCGGAGTGCGGGGATATACTCTCCCGCTTCTTCCGCGGGCTGAGGGATAAAAAAACCTGATCCGTTTCCCACCGGATCAGGTTTTTTTCTGTCTTTTTTCTTATCAGGCTTATCTGGCAAGTACCGGCAGCTCCAGGAACGAGGCGTACTCCGCTCCCGTGAGAATCCTGTCGTGCGCTACGGTAAATTCCTTCCCGACGGACGGCGCCTCCTTCGTGTTGAGGTTCCGGTTGTACTGAGGGAACAGCGAACCGGCAAGCTGCAGGCCGATCCGGTGCCCGGGGGCGACAAAGTATCCGGCGTATCCGGCGGCAAAGTCGATGCAGGCCGCCTCACCCGGCGTAAGGAAGTCCTCCGTAAAGAGGCCGTTTCTGTGCCTCGCCCGGACAAATCCCGTCGTGATCTGCCGCTCGTACCCGTCCGGGGCGATGTCCGTAAGGCGAACGGCAAAATCCGTGTCCGGCACGTCAGTCACGACATGGAGCCTTGCCCGGACATCTCCGGCGATCGTGCAGCCCTCGTCGAAAACGCCGGAGGAAAAGAAAAGCATATCCTTCCTGTCCCTTATCTCCGACCAGTCCGCGAAGGCGGCGCGGCCATCCTTATCCACATGGAACGAAGGCGCGGGATCCGCGGGATCATAAACAAGGGGAAGCTCACCCTTCTCGGGGATATCCTTTCCGAGCGTCAGGTCATCCGCGAGATAGAGCCTGGTCCGCACGGCGTCCTCCGGAGGCCATTCCGCGGACTCCCTCCACTCGTTCTTGTTCATCACGAAATAGCGCACGCGGCCGGGGAAGCAGTCGGTCTCCTTTCCCTTGAGGTAACGGTCGAACCACCGGATCATCATCCCGGTGACGTCCTGGGCGTGTCCGGAGTTTTCCCTTCCGAAATCCACTCCCTCCAGGCTGTCCGGCAGCACGCCTCCGTGCGTCCAGGGCCCGATGAGGAGTTTTGAATTCTCCCGTGTCCAGGCGTCCTTCGACTTTCTTGCCGCGAGATAATTGTCGATCGTATTGTTTACCGCGGCGTCCATCCAGCCGGTCCCGTGCAGCATGGCGGTATGGAATCCGTCGTAGTCCATCGGGCTGTGGATGCTCTTCCAGAACTCCGGGTCCTCGACTCTTTTCGCGAGCTCAACGTAGTCGCAGAGCATCGGGACGCCCGGAATGTTCGCAGCCGGGTTGTCTGTCATGGGGAGGAAAGATGCATACTCGCCGAGCTTGTCCCGGAAGGATTCCAACAGGGGCACAACCTTCTCCCGCACCCCGGGATCCGGGAAATAGGTCTCCTTCCTCTCCAGCAGCTGGCCGTACGCCCAGCTCAGGTGGAAAGCCGCGACGGTCTGCATGCTGCCGGTGCCGAAGGAAGAAAGCGAACAGCACATGAAGGGGCACGTTGCCTTCAGGTGCGGCGGGCGCATCGACGCCGCCGCGTGCTGGGTAAATCCGAAATACGAGAGCCCGAACATTCCCACGTTCCCGTCAGAGAACGGCTGCGCTGCGAGGTATTCCACGGTATCATAGCCGTCCTCGTGCTCATTGGCCCCGTTCTGGTTTATCGTCCCCTCGGACAGGACCGTGCCGCGGCAGTCCTGGACCGCCACAATATAGCCCTGCGCGACGTATCTCGGATAATCCGCATAGAGCGGGTCGTTCCCGAAATCCCGCTTGTCGTACGGCGTGCGCATCAGAATCAGCGGATAAGCCCCCTCCTTGTCCGGAAGATACAGATCCGTCGCAAGACGCACGCCGTCCCGCATTGGAATCATCATATTTGTAATTGTTCTCATTGCCTGCCCTCCTGTGGAACAGTTGTAAACCAGCCTGCTTCCTCTCCATTCTATGCCCCGCCCGGCCCGGGGTCTATCAGAATTCCTTCCGTAAACAGCGGATTTTCCGACCTGAATTTGACAATTATCCCGCGTTTATCTATACTTGCAGAGTATCCGCCGTGTTTCAGGACAGGGCGGGGTTCTGACAGCCGTCTGTCGGTGGTCGTGCTGAAGTTTGGGTCCTGCGCAATGGACATCTGTGAACCGTGTCAGATGGGGAACCAAGCAGCACTAAGCGGAACCGTCCATGTGCCGCAGGGAAGCCTGGCGGAGCGGTCGCCGCAGAACCGTGTCAGGATCCTGCCGTGCCCTGAAGCACGGCAGTTTTTTTGCGCGATAAATCCCGGGCATTCGGACCATACATGTATGAGTGAGAATGCGAAGGCAGACGAACATCAGCCATGAAAACTCTATCCCCTCAGAATACATTTCCCGATCAGTCAGCCTCCCTGCGCGATGCCGGCTTTGACCTTCATCACTGCACGCTCTGCCCAAGGGAATGCGGAGCGGACCGCATCTCCGGAAGGGTGGGCTACTGCGGCGTTCCCTATGATCTTTACGCCGGGCGGGCCGCCCTCCTTGCGTGGGAGGAGCCCTGCCTTACCGGAGAGAAGGGCTCCGGCGCGGTGTTCTTCTCCGGCTGCAGCATGGGCTGTATCTTCTGCCAGAACGCGGCGATTTCCGGCAGCAGGGGGAAT
>OMSM01000341.1 GCA_900313745.1 uncultured Lachnospiraceae bacterium | reverse complement strand
TTACATTCCGATGGTCAGGGGGCTTGCCAGGAGGGACCTGGAGCGGTCACTTGATCTGTGCGTCGGGGCGGATGCCTCCTACAAGAGCGGGAAGATCAGCGACCGTCTCGCGGTGGAGGTGCTGATCGCCGGACAGATGTGCGGCGGTCCGGGGGGTGAAGTTTGAAAGTTCTGCTGATGCAGAACTTTCGAACTGTGCCATCGGTGCTGACGCACCGGGCACCGCATTCGGCAAAACCGCATCCGCGGTTTTTGCCTCAGCGAGGAATAAATATGAGAAACGGCAAAGTTCCCGCACCTATGGAACAATACAGGCATTTCAAGGGAAAACTCTACCAGGTGCTTGCACTGGCAAAGGATGCCGGGACGAACGAGGACGTCGTGGTCTATCAGGGGCTTTACCCGCCTTTCGCGGTATGGACAAGGCCGCTCAGGGAGTTCACCGAAGAGCTTGATCCCGGGCGTTATCCCCGGGCCGGCCAGAGATACCGCTTCGAGAGGATTGACGGCGGGGCGGCCGGGCAAGAGGCCGGGGAGGAAAGCGCAGTTTCCCGGACGGAGGAATCCGGGAATATGCGGATTGATCCCCAGGTAGAGGCCTTCCTGGATGCCAGGACGGTGGAGGAGAAGCTGGGCGTGCTTGCCTCCCTCAGAACCGGTGTGACGGACGCGATGATCGATACCATGGCCATCGCCGCGGGAGTGGAGATCGGACCCGGGGAAGTGCAGGACCGTCTCCGCGACCTTAAGGAGTGTCTCATGACCAAGGCACGCTACGAGCAGCACCGGGGAAACAGGCTGTGACCGGGAATCCCGTCGGAACACCCATCCCGGCCTCCGGAAATGAGGGCCGCTCCTTAGGTGAGGATACCGCAGCACTGCTTTCCTGGTATGCGGCGAACAGGCGGATCCTGCCCTGGAGAGAGGATCCCGCACCCTATCATGTCTGGCTCTCGGAAATCATGCTGCAGCAGACAAAGGTTGAAGCGGCAGAGGGATACTATGCCCGTTTTATGAAGGAGCTTCCGGACATCCCGGCCCTTGCAGCTTCCGACGAGGAACTCTGCCTCAAGCTGTGGGAGGGCCTTGGCTACTATTCCCGTGTGAGGAACTTAAGAAGAGCGGCGATAATTGTCTGCGGGAAGTACGGGGGAGTCCTGCCGGATACTGCGGAGGAGCTCGTAAAGCTTCCGGGAATAGGGCGATACACGGCGTCCGCGATTGCCTCGATCGCCTGCGGGAGGAAGTGCCCCGCGGTGGATGGGAATCTCCTTCGCATTTTCGCGCGCGTCACCGGATATGAGGAAAACATCCGGACGGATGAAGCCTACAGACAGGCCTGCTCGTTCTATCTTATGATGATGGACAGTGTTGACCCTGAAGCCTGTCCCACGGACAACCCTTACGGGGATATCAACCAGGCGCTTATGGATCTTGGGGCAAAGGTCTGTATTCCGAGAGGGACTCCGGACTGTGGGTGCTGTCCCTTAAGCCGCTCCTGCAGGGCTCATCTCGAGAACCGCACGGAGGAGCTCCCCCGGGCTGCCGGGACGAAACAGAGGCGTGCGGAAGACAGGACGGTGTTCATCTTAAGAAGCGCCGACCGCGTCGCTGTAAGGAAGAGGCCTCCGAAAGGCCTTCTCGCGGGCCTCTATGAGTTCCCCAATGTGCCCGGGCACCTTACCGGGGAGGAGGCGCTGGAATACCTTAAGGAAAGGAAGCTCCCTGCGGTCTGGATAAGGCCGGCCGGGGATGCAAGGCATGTCTTCTCCCATGTGGAGTGGAACATGACCGGTTATGAGGTCAGAATAGACGAGTTTCCCGAAAACGGGGCGGAAGGGGACGGTCTGATCTACATAAGCGCGGCGGAGCTTGAGGAGCGGTATCCTGTTCCTGAAGCGTTCCGTGCCTACCGGAAATTAATTGTGCAGGAAAGAATAAGGAAATGAAATTATTATCGGTTGCCGTGCCGTGCTACAACTCGGCAGAATACATGTCCAAATGCATTGATTCCCTTCTGCCGGGGGGAGAGGACATGGAGATCATTATCGTGGATGACGGCTCCACCGACAGCACGCCGGAAATCGCGGAGAAATACCGCGCGGCGCATCCGGATATCATCCGGGTTGTCCACAAGGAGAACGGCGGACACGGCTCGGCGGTAAACACCGGGCTAAGCAATGCGGCGGGGCTGTATTTCAAGGTCGTGGACAGCGACGACTGGGTGAAGGAGAGCGCGCTTCATGCCGTTCTGGATTATCTGAGACAGGCGGCGGGAAGTTCTCCCCAGCTGGACATGCTTGTCACCAATTACGTCTACAACAAGGTCGGGGAGCACCGGCACAAGGTGATCCATTACAGGCATTCCATGCCGGCGGACAGGATCTTTACCTGGGATGAGGCGAAGCGCTTCCGCAAGGGGCACTATATTCTCATGCATGCGGTAATCTTCCGCACGGGACTCTTAAGGGAGTGCGGGCTGAAGCTCCCGGAGCACTGCTTCTATGTGGATAATCTCTATGTTTTCGAGCCGCTGCCTTATGTGAAGAACATCCGGTATCTGGACGTGAATTTCTATTACTACTACATCGGGCGTACGGATCAGTCGGTGAACCAGGAGATCATGATCTCCAGACTGGATCAGCAGATCCAGGTGAACAGGCTGATGGTGGACTATTTCACCTCAAGGGAATGCAGGCAGAGAACTAATGCCCACCCTCCGCTCAGGGCATATATGTACAACTACCTGGAGATCATCACCACGGTATCCTCGGTACTCGCCCTGTGCTCCTACACAAAAGAGGACATGAAAAGAAAGTCCGAGCTGTGGGAGTACATCCGCAGCAGGGACTATCTTCTTTATCACAGGTTAAGATACAGTGTGTTCGGTATTTCGATGAATCTGCCCGGAAAGGGCGGAAGGGACCTGACGGTAGGCGCCTACAAGGCGGCGCGGCATTTCTTCAATTTCAACTGACCCGGAGGCAGCTGCGGTATCGCCCGGATTA
>OMSM01000338.1 GCA_900313745.1 uncultured Lachnospiraceae bacterium | reverse complement strand
TATCTTCTCGGAATCATGCCCGGCCAGCACACGGAGTACGACGAAATTCCCTACAATGTCGTCGCCTGCCGCGAGCACCTGGCGGTGTCCGAGCGCGCGGCTCTGGAGAGCGCCGTACTGCTTAAGAACAACGGAATCCTGCCTCTCGACAGGTCAAAACTTAACTCTCTCTCGATCATCGGTCCCAACGCAGACAGCCGTGATTCCCTCACCGGCAACTACCATGGGACGGCAAGTGAATATGTCACCGTCGCCCAGGGCATCCGGAGATACCTGGAGAACAGCGGGGCAGCAGAGGGCGCGGATCCCGTTGCCTCCGATCCCGCCGCACCCGGAGGAATCCGCCTCTACATGGCGGAGGGCAGCGACATCTCGAAGCAGAAGTTTTCCGGTGAGAGCTCGCCCGGAGACCGCCTCGCGGAGGCTGCAGCCCTCGTGGAGTACACGGATGCCGCAATTCTCGTGCTTGGCCTTAACGAGTTCCTTGAGGGCGAGGAGAACGATCCCAGCTACGGCGGCGTCGGCGGCGACAAGAAGGACATCTATCTCCCCGAGATCCAGCAGAAGCTTATGGTTTCGGTGGGAGAGGCCGCGAAGAAGGCCGGGAAGCCGGTGATCCTCATCCTGATGGCAGGCTCCGACCTCGATCTCTCCTACGCGGAGGAGAACTTCGACGCGATCCTCGACATGTGGTATCCCGGCGAGCGCGGCGGCATTGCGGCGGCAAAACTCCTCTTCGGCGACGTCTCGCCCTCGGGCAAGCTGCCGGTCACCTTCTACCGCCCGGACGACGAGCTCCCCGAGTTCACGGATTATGCAATGGCGGGCAGGACTTACCGCTACATGAAGACGGAGGCCCAGTATCCCTTCGGTTTCGGCCTGACCTACGGCGATGTCTCCGTGGAGAAGGCGGAGATCGCAAAGTGCGGCGGCTCCGGCGGGGCGGAGGACGTTCTTGTCACCGCGGCTGTGAAGAACAGCGGGAAGACCGGTACCGGTGACGTCCTGCAGGTCTATGTCAAGCCCGTCGACGCTCCGGACGATCTGGGACTGAACTGGAAGCTCGCCGGTTTTGCCAGGGTGAGTATCCCCGCGGGGGAGACGAAGGAGATCAGCGTCAAAGTCCCCGGGAGTGCACTTCTTACCGTGAACTCCGACGGCGTGTCCGAGAAGCAGGCGAAGCATTTCGCGTTCTATGTCGGGATGAACCAGCCCGACAGCCGAAGCCAGGCGCTCTCCGGGCATGCGTGCGTCAGAGTTGAGTACGAAGTTTGAGGTTCCCGCGGATACGGGATATCCGAACTGCTCCGTCAGTATTGATGTGGCGGTTTATATTATCCGCATGTGTTTTATGATATGTAAGGATTTACTCCTCCGGATACTCCAAGGGACCGTGGGAGGCGCCGGTACTTGGCGCGCGTTCTGTGCGCGCCTATGTACCGCTGCGCTGAGCCCGGAGCGGGAGCGGTCCCGGGAGTACCGGAGGAGCAAATCCGTCGGGACAGGATAATGGATGCGGTATGAAAAACCCCCGCCACTGCATGAGTGGCGGGGGTTTTGGTTCAGGTGATTTGGTTTTGATTTCCGGGATTAATAGGTGTTTCCGTTGATCGTGAAGGAATCGCCGAGTCTCACGACGAAGATCATGGTCTTGCCGGTGTTCAGCTTGATCTCGTTGCCGTTGTCGTCGAAGTAGCGGGTAGGCTTGTAGTCGCCTTCCTTCCTCCAGGTCACATGGATCATTTTGCCGCGGGTGATGAAGTAGCCGTCGCGGGTGGTGTCGTGCATCTGGAATGCCAGGTAGCCGTGATCGTCACGTCTCTCGTAGTAGGTGTTCTGGATGATGACGTTGTCAAATGCCAGCTGGGTGCCGGTCACCGCGTCGCACTGCGCGTTGCCGTACAGGCGCTTGTAGTACTTGTGGTCGCTCTCGTTGTAGGTAAGTGCCGACTGGGTCACCGGGAAGGCCTTGGTCATGTCGATCTCGGTTGCGGCGACAGCGTTGGAATACTGCTCCAGGGTGTTGGGGTTGCTGGCGTTGACGAACTGGAAGTGGTTGGGCTCCCAGTACTGGCTGCGGTGGTTCTTGGAGAAGCCTGCGCGGTCGATGGCGTCGAGAACATGCTGGCCGTCGGTGTAGGCGGTGTGCTCGGAAGTGGAGCCCGCGGGCACGCGGTAGTACGCGCCGTAGTCCGGACCCATTCCGCCGCCGACGCCGTTGATGTTGTCCACATCCTCACGGGTCAGGATGCTCTTCACATAGAGCTCGGGGCCGCCGAAATGGATGAAGATCGGATCCCACTCAAGGCCCGCGTAGACGAAGTAGTCACGGATGGAGCGGATATTGCCGATGCGGCCGAGATCCGACCAGTCCTCCATGATGGCCATCTGGCGGGACATGTCGCCCTCCTCCATGATCTCGTAGAAAACTTCCACGCGGTCAAGGCCGTACTGGGGCTGAGCCTGCTTGTTGATGGGATACATGACGGCGAGCGGGCGTCTCTCGGCGAGCTCGGCATCGATCCACTCGTTGGTCATGCTGCTGCGGACCATGCCCTCCCTGGGCGGCTGTTCGTTGTCGACCACTTCCTCGACGGGCTCTTCCTCAGGCTCGGGCTCTGCCTCCGTCTCCTCAGGCTGCTGTTCCTCGACGGTCGTCTCCTCCGGAATCGGCTCGTCGATCGGGGCGAACTGGGTGGTGACCTTCGTCTCGTTCTTCTTTCCGCAGCCCGGAAGCACAAGGCTTGCCGCCATTGCAAGCATCAGTAACAGGCAAATGCTCTTTTTCTTCATGTCTACTCCATTTCTCTCTTTATTGATTGTGGATAACTGGATTTTCTCAGTAAAAAAACTGCCGCCCGGACAGCGGAAAGAGTCCGCGCGTTAATAATAATAACGAAGCCAGGGAGGGATTATAACCCCCGAACGGATAAGTTTTGCCTCCGCAGCCGTTTATGGCCGGAAGATCCCCTGCCGCCGGAATCAGGCCATGTAGCCCATCTCCGACATGTACTCCTTCAGGGCGTCCTCCCACTCTGCGAAGCGGTGCTCGGAGGTGAGCCGGAGCATGTAGTTGTCGAGGATGGAATAATGCGGCCTCGGCGCGGTGGAGGGGTTGATCTTCGCGTACTCCTCGGTGGTCACGGGGATGACCTCTGTCTTCTTCCCCGCGAGGCGCATGATCTGGGAGGCGAACTCCGCCCAGCAGGTGCTCCCCTCCGCGGTGGCGTGGAAGAGTCCGTAGTTGTCGGTGGCCATCAGCGCGGCGATGGCCTTCGCGAGCTCCGCGGCGCTGGTGGGCGATCCGAACTGGTCATTCACGACGGTGAGGGTGTCGTGGGTCTCGGAGAGCTTCAGCATCGTGCGGACGAAGTTTTTGCCCTCGCCGTAGAGCCAGGCCGTGCGGAGGATGAACCAGCGGCGCGCGAACTGCTTCACGAATTCCTCGCCGGCGAGCTTGGTCCTTCCGTAGACGCTCTTAGGACCGGTGGGATCGAACTCGGTGAGCGCGCGCTCGCTGTCCCCGGGGAAGACGTAGTCCGTGGAGATGTGGACAAGCTTTGCGTTCGTCTCGGTGGCGGCGATGGCAAGATTGCGGGGGCCGATTGCATTGATGCGGTAGTTGAGATCGACGTGGGTTTCCGCCGCGTCAACTGCGGTGTAGGCAGCGCAGTTGATGATAATTCCGGGCTTCACCTCGCGGGCGAGCTTTAAGACGGCGTCCACATCGGTGATGTCGAGCTC
>OMSM01000234.1 GCA_900313745.1 uncultured Lachnospiraceae bacterium | reverse complement strand
GCCCTCTCCGCGTAATGATCAATGTGCTTCTGCGTGACCTTTGCACTGTCGTCAGTGTAGTCAAACTTAACCGTAGGGGCAAAGGTCAGGCGGTTCTTCAGGGTGAAGGAACCAATCTTAAGAGGGGCATTTACTTCTGCCATATCTTGTCTCCTTATCACTTGTATTACTTTCAGTTAACTTCCCAGACCATTGTATCAGCATTGTCCTCCCGCCGGAAGACGAGTTTCTGCCCGGCGGAAAGCCGGACTTCCCTCTCCTGTCCCAAGAAGGCGGCAATGCAGGAATAGTCGCGGTCGGCCCGGATGGCGCCGCGGACAGGGGAGCCGTTCTTCCACTCCACGTCAAGAGAGGCACCCCCTCGCAGCCTTAAGCCCCGCAGCGATCCCGAGGAGAGTTCCGCGGGAAGCGCCGGGAGAAGCGTAACTCTCCCGTGGTAATCCTGCACGAGCATCTCGGTGATTCCCGCCCCGGCGCCGAAGTTGCCGTCAATCTGGAAAACCGAACCGTCAAGCAGCGGGTGGCTGTCCATCAGATTGTCGTAAGTGCTCCGGGACAGCAGCGCCTCGATGTTCTCCAGCACCTTCTGCCCGTCCCGCATTCTCGCCCAGAGCAGGATGATCCATGCGCGGCTCCATCCGGTGTGCCCTCCCCCGTTCGAGAGCCGCCGCTCCAGTGTGGTTCTCGCCGCCCGCATGAGCTCCGGGGTGTCCTCAGCCGTGAAGAGACTGCCGGGATAGACGCCGTAGAGCTGGGAAATATGCCTGTGTCCCGGCTCCGGCTCCTCGTAGTCGTTCCTCCACTCCATGATCTGTCCGAAGCGCCCTGTCTGCGGCCGGGGAAGCCTTTTCAGCATCGTCTGCGCCTGCTCCCTCAGTTCCTCATCCCTGCCCATGATTTCGGAGGCCCTTATGAACTGGGAGAACAGCACCGTCAGGATCTGACAGTCCATTGCAGGCCCCGCGGTGAGCCTCCCGTACTGCCCGTCCTCCGTGCGGTAGGTATTCTCCGGCGAGACCGAGGGGCAGGTGACGAGCCTGCCCTGCTCATCCTCCACAAGGAAATCCCGGAAGAAAATCACATTCTGGCACAGCGTGTCATAGTGCTCCTTCAGGAACTCCAGATCACCGGTGTAGTCATAATGCTCCATGATGTGCGTCGCGAGCCACGCGGCACCCATGGGCCAGTACGTCGAGGAGACCACCATGTCCTGGGGCGCGGTGTCACCGTAAATATCCGTGTTGTGGTGGGCGGCCATGCCGGAGCAGCCGTACATCCTGCGCGCCGTCTCCTGCCCGTTGGGCTTCATCCTCTCCAGGAGGTCAAAAAGCGGCAGATGGCATTCGGAGAGGTTCGCGCTCTCCGCCGGCCAGTAGTTCATCTCCGTGTTGATGTTGATGGTGTACTTGCTGTCCCAAATAGGGTAGAGCTTGTCGCACCAGATCCCCTGCAGCGTGAGCGGGAGTGTTCCCGGGCGCGACCCGGAGATCATAAGATACCTTCCGTACTGGCAGTAAAGAGCGATAAGCCCGGGGTCATGCGCTCCCTCCTCCCGGACCCTCCTAAGCCGCTCATCCACGGGAAGGCCAAGTACCGCTTCGTCCGTCCCGTCAAAACTTATGCTCATCCGGTCAAACAAAGCCCTGTAATCCGCGGTGTGGGCCTCCTTCAGCGCCGCAAAGCGCTTCTCCGAGGCGCGCTTAAGGATTCTTCCGCACTCCTCCCAGGGATCGTCGAAACGCCAGGACGTCGCCGCGGTGAGAAGAAGCGTCACCTCCGATGCGCCCTCCACGATAAGGTGCTGCCCGATTACCCGGACGCTTCCCCCGGGGCTTACCTCGGACGCGCACAGCACGCAGGCGTAGCGGATCCCGTTTTCTCCGGTGCTTCCCCCGAAGCCGATCGCGCGCTCCGAGATCTTTCCGCTCCGGGACATGGTCCGCCCCCTGTCCATGGTGCAGTCGAAGTGCAGAGGCTCCCCTTCCGCCTCCATGCGGATCACCAGCACGTCATCGGGAGCGGAGGCGAACACTTCCCTCCGCATCCCGTCATACCCGTCTCCCCGGTCCCACCGGTATTCCGTTCGGACAATGCCCTCCCCAAGGGAAAGCTCCCTCCGGTAGTACCCGGGCTTCAGCGCAGGATTAAGCACATCTCCGTGCATCGGCGCAAATTCGCGGTTGGGATCCGCGAAGTGGCTTCCGTAGAAGGTGAAATACAGATCGCCCAGTATCTGGTAAGGCCGCTCGGTCTCCGGAATGCCCGTCAGCGCGTACCTGGAGAGACGCTCGGCCTCTCCGATTCGGTTTTCCAGTATTGCTCTCCGGATCTCGGGAAGGAATCGCAGCGCGTCCGGATTATTGCGGTCGGTGAAACTCCCGCCCCACACGGATTCCTCGTTGAGCTGAATATGCTCCCTCTCCGTCCCGCCGAAGACCATCGCCCCAAGGCGCCCGCTGCCGACCGGAAGCGCCTGGTCCCAGCGCTCCGCCGGCTTCCGGTACCACAGGCAGAGCTCATCCCGGCCTGCCTTTTTTCCTGCTGCACTGCTGTTCGCGTCATTCATTGCCGTACACCCTCAGTACACAAATATCCTCAGCCTGTATAACACAGGCTCAAAGGCCATCAGGTTCAGCTCATCCCCGTTGCGAAGAAGAGTCCTCTTCCACTCGCCGTTCTCGAAATACCCCTCCTCCAGGGAGAGAATCTCCGCATCGGGCTTATCGGGATTAACGGAGTAAAACCTCGGAAGAACGCGGTTCGCCAGGATGTAGAAGCACTCCGGGCTCTCCTCAAGGATGAGGCAGACTCCGTCCTTCTTCGGGAAAAACCTCTCCGGGAACTGCGCGGTGAACCCTATGTCGGTGAACTCCATCGATGCGGACTCCCCGCGCTCCGCTATGGCCGCCTGAAGCCTGCCTGTCCCGTAAGCCGCCGCAAGCATCGGCGTCATCGAGAGAATCGTGCTGCTGTACATCCTGTACTCGGCGATATCCTGCTGCTGCTTTAAGAGCGGATCCGTGGAATCGCCCCCGAACATCTCGGCGAAGGGATTGGGCTTCACATCGCCGATCTCCTCATAGGCAAAGGGGGCGAAGCAAGCGGCATGATAGTTCCCGACGGCGTAGACAAGCCTCGAACCGACGTGCCCGTTGTTCGCCGTCTCGGGAATGAACAGGGGATTGCCTCTCTTGACGAAGCTGTCGCATACCTCGAGGAAATTCTGCACATAGATGTCCGGGCAGAAGGCCTCGATCTCCGGTGCCGCGCACTCCCAGACCTCCATCATCTGGTGTATCGGACCTCCGGTGGGATAACTGCCTGCGGGTCCCTGCTTCAGCCAGCAGTTGACGACCATAGGGAGCCGGTACTCCGCCTTTCCGGCGGCAGCGACAGCGTTGATATAGGAGGCCACATGATACGCGCTGAACACCTCCTCCGCGCTCTCCCCGAAAACCTCGCTCCAGGTTCCGGAGGCCATGCCTCCCTCCACGCTGTGCTTTAGATCTTCATCCATCTCTCCGGTGTTCGCCCGCAGATACTCCGCAAGAGAAGCGGGAACAGGCCCGGCAAAAACTTCATCCGCCAGGTCGGAGTGCTCCCTCACCGCACCCATTACGCCCGACTCGTTCTCCACCTGGACGTAAACCACGGTGTTCTCTTCGCCGTCTTTCTCCCTCAAGTGCCTCATCAGCGCCGAGAACGCCCTGCTGTCCGCCTTCAGCGTCTCCGCTCCCAGATAAGAAAGCGTGGAATAGGATAACCCGCCGAAAAGATCGATCTTCGTGCGGTTTTT
>OMSM01000337.1 GCA_900313745.1 uncultured Lachnospiraceae bacterium | reverse complement strand
TGTCCGTCCCTTCTACTGGCTCGTCACCCTGGTCTACGCCTCGTCCGTCACACTGGTCGTCCTCACCTCCAGAAAGAAGCAGAAGGCCTGAGGATCCATACAGTAATCCTCTAAATCAAAATCGGATGAGCCGGCCTGCGCCGCCCATCCGATTCTTTTTCTTTCACGGGCTTATGCCCGTCCGATCCGCACTTCATCTCACAGGTCCAGGCCCGTCCGATGTCCGCCGGCACTGCCTGCTAGACAATCACATTGACCGGTGCCCCGTCCAGCCATCCGCGGATGTTCTCACATACGATCACTGCCCTCTTCTCAAACGCCTGATACGACGCGAAGGCCACATGCGGCGTCGCGATGAGATTCTTTGTGCCGAACAGCGGGTGATCCTCCGGAACCGGCGGCTCCTTCTCGAATACATCCACCGCTGCACCCGCGAGTTTTCCACTGTTTAACGCGTCCGCGAGCGCTCTGCTGTCCACGATCGGGCCTCTGGCCGTGTTGATGAAGAGCGCGCCGGGCTTCATCAGGGCGAACTCCTTCTCCCCGATCATGCCGATCGTCGCGGGCGTCTGCGGTACATGCACGGAAATGATATCACAGGTGGCCAGCAGCTCCTCCATGGGCAGGAAGGTCACGCCGGGAATCTCCTTTGCCGAGCGGTTGTACGCGTACGTCTCGCAGCCGAAGGCCTGCGCGATGCGCAGCACCCTCGAGCCGATGGCGCCGGCACCGATCACGCCGAACTTCTTCCCCTCCAGCTCAAATCCGACCAGCCCGTTCTTCGTGCCGCCCTTTCTCACCACGTCGTTGCAGGGCAGAATGTTCCTGGCGAGATCAATCACAAAACCGAAGACCAGATCCGCCACCGCGACCGTGGAGTAGCCCGCGCAGTTGCTGACCTTGATGCCCTTTTCGCGGCAATAGTCCACATCGACTAAGTCCACGCCGGTAAAGGCGACATTGATGTACTTAAGATCCGGCAGCTCAGAAAGGATCTCCTTTCCGAAGCGGATGTTTGAGAGCACCACGCACTCCGCGCCCTCGCTCCTCTTTACCAGCTCCGCGGGATCCTCATTGCGGGTATCACAGTAAACCGCCTCCACGCGGTCCCCGAGCATCTCATCCACACACTTCTTCAGTGCCTCCTGGGGGATCCCCAGAGGTTCCAGAAACGCGACCTTCATTCTTCCTACCTCCTTTACGGTCAGCGGATCACGCGTCCTGCCAGGAACTCACCCGGCGAGACCGGCACCTCCGCAATGTATTCTTCCGGGGGAGACAGAGAACCGTCCCCTGTCTCCTTCTGCTGTTACTCTATATCTTCTCTCCCAATGCGGATTCCCGCAAGGCTTTCGTAATACTGGGCGATTGCAGAGTGGTCCTTCTTTCCGCCTCCCTGTGCATGCAGCCACTGCAGGATTTCGTTCACGCCGGCGGTCATGGGAACCGGCGCACCGACCGTGTGCGCGCAGTCGAGGACGTTGCTCAGATCCTTGATGTGAAGGTCGATCATGAAGCCGGGCTTGTCATTCCCGTCTATCATCATCGGTGCCTTTGCGTTCATGACCGTTGAGCCGGCCAGACCGCCTTTTATCGCCTCAAATACGAGGCGGGGATCGACTCCCGCTTTCTGGGCGAGCGTGAGTGCTTCCGCCAGCGCCTGGATATTGCAGGCGACAATGATCTGGTTCGCGAGCTTGGTCGTATTTCCTGCCCCGATGCCTCCGCAGCGAACGACAGAAGAGCCCATGGTCTCAAGGAGAGGCTTATACTCGTCGAAGAGATCCTGATCGCCGCCCACCATGAAGCTGAGCGTCCCGTCAACAGCCTTGGGCTCGCCGCCGGATACAGGGGCGTCCAGCATCCGGATTCCCTTCGCCGCAAGGTGCTCCGCGATCTCCCTGCTGGCGACCGGGTTAATGGAGCTCATATCAATAAAAACCGTCCCCGGCCGCATATAGGAGGCTACGCCGTTTTCACCGAGCATGACGCTCTTTACATGGGGTGAGTTCGGCAGCATGGTCATCACCACGTCGCAGCTTCTCCCGATCTCCTCGTTCGACGCACCGACAGCGCCCGCCGCGACCACCTCGTCCACCTTTGCCCTGTTCAGATCGCTCACCAGGAGGTCCCTGTATCCTGCTTTCAGGATGTTCTTAGCCATCGGGCATCCCATGATGCCAAGGCCGATCAGTCCGATTTTCATTTGCGTCAGTTCCTTTCGTCTTCAGTCAATACGGCTCCGGCCAGTCCGCCGTCTGCCCTCTTATATACCGCGGATTCGCAGAACTTATCCATCTTCCGGCAGCATCGCTCTACAGATTGACTATGTTTACCGGCCGGCCTGCCGCGTACGCGCCGATATTCTCCGCGGTAATATCCATGATCCTCTGTCTCGCCGCCCTGGCTGCCCAGGAGATGTGCGGCGTGATGAAACAGTTCTTCGCCCCAAGCAGCGGATTATCCCCCCGGATGGGCTCCGTGGAGACCACATCCAGGCCTGCGGCGTATACCTTGCCTGAATTAAGCGCGTCCGCCAGATCCTGTTCCACAATCAGGGGACCCCTGGAATTGTTGATCAGGATCACCCCGTCTTTCATCCGCGCGATGCTCTCTTTGTTAATCATGCCCTGCGTGCCCGGCAGCAGCGGGCAGTGCAGAAAGATTACATCGGACTCCGCATAGAGCGTATCGAGATCTACGTATTCGGCGAGCCTGCTTCCCTCCTCGCTCTGAACGTTGTCCGCCGCAAGGACGCGCATGTCCATGGCATTCAGGATTCTGGCCGTCGCCTTGCCGATCCTTCCCAGTCCGATGATTCCGGCAGTCTTCCCGCTCAGCTCTATCATCGGATAATCCCAGAAACACCAGTCGGCACTGTTCTCCCAGCGTCCTTCCTTCACGGCCCGGTCATGGTGCGCATAGTGGGAGCAGATCTCCAGTAGAAGCCCCACGGCGTACTGTCCGACTATCTGCGTCCCGTAAGTCGGGACGTTCGCCACCAGGATTCCTCGCTCCTTCGCAGCCGCCGTATCGACGACGTTGTATCCCGTCGCCAGGACGGCAATCAGTTTAAGCGAAGGGCACGCATCCATAGTGGCGGCCGAGACCGGTGTCTTGTTGGTCACTGCCACCTCCGCATTCCCGATTCTCTCCGCTATCAGCGGGGATTCTGCCGTAGAGGTGCGGTCATAGACCGCAAGATCCCCAAAAGCCTCCAGCGGTTCCCAGGAAAGGTCACCGGGATTCTCTGTGTATCCGTCCAGAACTACGATCCTCATGCTCAGTCCTCCAGCAGCGCCCATGCGCGGTTGATCACTCTCTTGGTGTTAGCCAGTATAATTCCCGCATCCTCTGCGGCCGTCGGAGTGACTTCCATGGACAGCACCATCGGATGCTCCCTGTTGAAGAACCCCTCCGCTTTCAGCACGCGGAAGTATTCCAGGAGCTCCGGCGTATCGTTCGCGGAATTCGGATAGCCGAACCGCTGGTGCAGATCCCCGTACCCCTCCGCGCCTTTTGCCGCGACGGCGTTGCCCAGATGCAGATGCGTGATATACGGGCGGCAGGTCCGGATCACAAACTCAATCTTTTCGTGGGTGATCGGCATGTGGGAGAGATCCACCAGGAGACCGAAATTATTGTTCGTTATATTCATGTCGGCCGCAAAGCGCGCTGCCAGAGGCGCAGGTCCGATGAGGGCTGCCTTATCCACGTCGTAGTCGAAGACCTCGAGCTCCACGTTCATTCCCTTGCCCGACGCATAATCACATACCGCCCTCGTCGTCTTAAGGAGCCGGCCGTACTGCTCTTCCTTCGTCTCGGGACTCCACTTCCCGGCAAGGAATGCGATGCCGGAAGCGCCCATATACTCCGCCTCGTCCACGGAGTCGATGAGCACCGCTTCCGCCTTCTTCCGCCCCGCCTCGTCCATGTCGTTCGGGTTGAGTTTTGGCCCGAGCAGCCGGGGCTGCGCGCCGTAACAGACCTTCATGTGGCTCTGCTCCAGCATGCTGCGGACTTTGTCCCGCTCCTCGCGGTCCTCGATGTGCGTGATTTCCAGCGCCCCGAAATACTCATCGCAGCAGATGGCTCTCACTGAGTCCGTAAGGGACATGCACCGCGCGGGATGCGTCATCCACTGGATTGTGCCTACCTGAAAATATTTCTGGATCGGTTCTCTCATTCTGCTCCTTTCTGTACATAACCCGTGCTTCCGGGCTTTCCGTAAAGCTCCGCGTCAATCATCTCCCACACGTCGAGCCGGGCGATCCGGACCGTCAAAACTCCTCCGTCCTCCGTCCAGTCGGCCTCCTGTCCCCGTATCGCCTCCCGCACAGAGCGAACCCTTCTTCCCTCCGGCACCCGGATTCTCGCGGTGATGCCGCCCACAGGGATCGTCTCTCTGAGCGGGCGCTCACCCGTCTCGTTGACCAGGTGCACCAGAATCCGGTCCTCCCTTGAGAACACGGTCACATGCACCGTGGATGGGGCGTCCACGGATACCCTCCTCTCCGGCAGCACGAGCTCCACCAGATTGTGCAGCAGGGCAAAGTGGTCGGCGAGCCGGTATTCCCTGAGGAGTGCACTCAGCGCAAAGGGCAGGAAGACGACTTTTCCCGCACCGTATGTGTGTACAAGAGTCAGCGGGATCTCCGTGTGCGGCACGGGGATCGACGCCCGCTCCGGCGGCCTGCCCACTGCCTCCGGCGGCGCAAAGGGCGGGACCAGGGTCGCAGGTACCTTTGTGCCCTCCTCCGGCTTCACGTACACCATATTCCCCCGGAAGGCCAGCTTGTCTGTGTCCTCGAATCCTTTCCCTAAGGCGTCCGCCTCCTCGATCCGGTAATATGCTGCCGCCAGGTATTCGCTGCCCCTCACATCTTCCTCCCGCACGCCCAGCAGTTCCCTGTTCGCCGCGGCTGCCCGGGGATCACTGCACTCGATGAGGGCGTTTCCGCCCTCCCGCACATATTGTGCGAGCGCCTCCGCAAGTCCTGTATGGCCAAGCAGGCCGTCCGGGACGACAACTGCCCGGAAGCGGCGCATTCTCTCAATATCCACGGAGTAGTCCTGGAGCAGGTCAAAGGTGATCTGGTTCTTCACAAGACCATCTCCCATGCTGATCGATGCCGGGTCGGAGTTCCAGGCGAGCAGCACGTCTGAGCAGCTCTTCGCCCCGTCCATGGACTTCTCGGTCTTCTCAATCATGTGATTGATCCGGCCGCAGGCTTTAAGCACCCTCTTGTCCAGGATGCTGTCCGGATAGCCCGTCACCGAGTGCCAGAGCACGGCGCCGCCGGCCGGCACCTGTGCCATCCACGGAAGATACTCCGCTTCGGGCAGCCCGACGTGGCGCCAGTCCATGCCGGGGCACGAATGAATGATTCCGAAAGGTCTCAATGCCTCGTCGTCCCGCTGCCCGGCCTTCATAGCGAGAACGGTGTGCGATGTGCCGGGTATGGCGTTCACCCCGCGGGACAGGATGTCCTGCGACTCCGTACAGATCAGATCCGCAGTGGCGTAGCGGTCATAGATGGAATCCCGGTCGAAGCGCTTCGGAGAGTGCCCTCCGGAGAAATGGGCAAAGGGCTGATAGTAGAGAATGAGAGGAATCTCCGGGTCCGTCTCCTTGATCGCCCGGTTAAGGTTCGCGATGTTGTCCTTCGTCGCCATGGAAAGCCAGTCCTGGGCAAACTCCGGTGCGCTCTCCGGCATCGCTACACCGTACCTCTCCTCATACTTTGCCCGGCACTTCTCGCAGAAGCAGACCGCTGCCTGCGGGGCGTTCAGGAACACACCGTCGATATCATACCGGGAGAGTGCCTCCCTGAGGACCGGGACGGCGACCTCCCCATTGCGGTATCCCCCGTAGGCGCACGTAGTCAGGAACAGCGACCAGCTGCCCATCCGCTTCTCCCCCTGGAAGAAAGGCTGCCGGTCCGCTCCTCTGGCGAACCACTCGGGATGCTCCAGATAGACCGTATCCTCCGCGATGCTGAAATCAAACCGAGCGATGAAGCGAATGCCCCGCCGGTGAAAGGCCTGTGTCAGCTCCTCCAGAAGGTCCCGGCCTTCCGGCAGGTACTCATTTATGTGATGATAGCGGATTTTCGACGGATACCACGCATAGATGCCGCCCACATTCATCACAACCGCATTGCAGCCAAGCTCCTCAGTCTCACGGGCAATCCGCTCCGCATCCATCCCGGGGGTGTCCTTAACCTGAAGATTGTACTGTATCACCCGCATCGGGGCCTGCCACCATTTCCTGCTGTCCATCCTGTTCCTCCCCGGTGTCTTTGCCCGGTTTCCCAGCTACACCTCAATCAGATACGAGCGGTAGAGCTCCCCTCTCGCAAAGGAGACGGTCAGCTCCCCGCCTGCGGACACCTCCTCCGGCCCCTCCTCCGTTAACGACAAAACTCTCGCCGGCGTAAACTCATTGAACCGGATATGGATGGCCGGAATCTCCAGCGGAGCGAAAAACGTCATGCCGTTAAACCCGGTGAGGTTAATAAGCTGCAGCAGCCATGTATTCTCCCCGTTCCGGTTAAGAAAGATCTCCACCATCTCCGGTGCGTCCGTCTCATAGCTCCTGCGGATTTCCCTCACGGAGGCCATCACGTCCAGGAACAGCCTGCGGAACTCGCCGTAGCCGTATTTCCAGTAGTTGGTCCCGGGCATGAAGCCGAAGTACACCTTCCCGTTCCTCACGGAGACCAGGCCCTCGCAGGTCTCCTCGTTCCCGAACGCCTTTTCAGGGGGACCGAAGGGCGCCCGCCTCACCAGCGGGAGCAGTGTCCCGGTGCCCTCCGAGGGCAGGAGATGCCGGTACGGCTCCGCGAGGAAAATCCAGCGCTGATCCGTCCTTTCGAAGTCCGCGAACACCTCCGCCGGCTTCGCCTGCAAATAGGTCGCCCTCACGTACTCCTCCCGCTTTCCCGTTTCCGCTCCGAAGATCTTCTTTACAAGCTCCGGGTGTTTCTCCAGCGCAAGGCCGGTGCCGATCACACAGGCCGTCGTCTCCTTAAGGGCGTCCGCCGTCTTGTCCGGGATCTCCCCCAGGCCCGGCAGAATAATGAAATCATAGCGGTAAAAACTTCCGGCAAACCGCTCCAGGTCTCCGGCAAAGAGTACGGTAAACGGGATGTGCTCCTCCTTGAGCATCCGGAAGATGCCCCTGTACTCCGGCCCGTCTCCCTTCACCAGCAGCACGCGGGACTCCTGCTCAAGATGCCCGTAGTACTGCTCATACCGCTCATGATGCTTAAAGACCTTCCGCACCGCGGGGAAGTTTTTCCGGTCCGGATAGGTGTCGAAGCCGCCGTTTATGCACCAGTCCAGCCCGCTTCCCGCCGCAATGTTCTCATACAGGCGGAGCGCCGTCAGCTCCTCCGATACGCCCATGTACCGGTAAGGCATCTCCACGGCGTTGATCGCGACGTTGGAGGTGATCTTGTCGTCATACCCCGCCGCAAAAGGTGCGACGTTGTCGCTGCTCTGGTAGAGCCAGAAGGGAAGCGGCCTGTCCAGGGCGGAATTGGACTCGTTCCGCACGATATCCACATTGTGGATCGCGTAGGTGCTGACCGCGATGTCCGGGCTGATGCTCCGCACAAGCCGGCGGATGTCGTCCAGGTTGCCGTTGACGGTCCGCTCCTTGAACTCCGGATACTTCCGGTACGCCGGGTCATTCGGGTCCGGCTTCGCCGGCAGCTCCATGCCGTACATCTCCTTAAAGCGCTGCCTGCAGCTTCCGCACTGGCAGATGCCGAACTCGTTTCCCTCGTAATCCCTGTTCACATAGCCGAACCAGTTAAAGAAAATCCCGTCCACAGGGTAGCGCTCAAGAACCTCCCGGATAATGTCCAGGCTGCGTCTGCGCTGGTATTCGCTGTTGACGCAGGTGGCATAGGTGCCGCCGGAGACGACGGGCCGTCCCTCGGGTGTCACGACGTACCACTCCGGATGCTTCCGGTACAGCTCCTCCCCCGTCTTGCTGAAGTCGAAGCGGGCGATCACCCGGATGCCGTTCTCCCTGCACCGCGCGATGATCCGGCCGAGGAAGTCGTCCCTTAAGTACGGGCTCCTTATCTGGCAGTCCAGCTTGGTGGGGAAGAAGGAGGTAATCCCGGCTGCGTTGATCTGCACGGTGTTCGCGCCGAATTCCTTAAGCCACTCCACGTAGCGGTCCGGATCGATCAGCTCCGCGTCGATATCGCGGAGATTGTTCTGTATCATCCTCAGATTATTCTTAAGCCACCAGGCCATCTTTCATCCTCTCCTGCCGTCCGGCCATGCCGGTTTCAGTTTGATTTCTTCTGTCTTACCACGTCCAGCACCGTGCCATCCCGGTGCTCCACCACCAGGACAACGCGGTCCCCGAAGGGTCCTGTCTCCTCTGAGGCCCCCAGGCTTTCGCCCATCTGCCGCAGTTCTTCGATCGGAACGACGGGGAGAGCCGTTCCCGCCGCCTTAAGGCGCTCTATCAGATCGCGCCGCCTCGGATTGACCGCGATCCCGATGTTCCTCCCGCCCCGGGCGAGATATACGCCCAGCTCCGGCTCGGCGATCACATCGTAATCCGGGGCCCGGCCGTTCGCGGGGGTGATGACGATCGCTTCCCCCGTGCGTATGACGCTCCGCCCGGATTTAAGAAAATCTTCGGTACGGCGGGATAGTCCTCCGGCCTTAAGTCCTCCCTCCGGTAGTTCCGGCCGATGCCGATGATCTGGCCGATTTCGAAGGGCCGTGTCACAAGTCTTCGCTCCATCTGCCCTGTCTCCCTTCCCGCAGGAAATTCCCCGCCGCTTCTCTTCCGCAAAGGCTCCTCCGGCAGCGCATTATCCTGCGCATTAACCTTACCAAGGCGGCCGCCGCCTGTCTTTTCATGGCCCACCAAATATCGTCCGGGGTTTTGTTTCCGAAACACAAAAAGTCATCGCACTCTTGTCTGTTTTGCTCTGTTCATATCAGCGGCAACCCCTTATAGTAGAGGTATACCGTGCGGAAAACACCTGTTTTCTGCGCGCTTTCACGAACCAGAAAGGAAGCTTGATCATGAAGTCGTCCAAAAAGAGTCTTCCATGGTATGAGACCACAAATCTCTGGGCACAGATCAATCTCACGGAGATCGATCCGGTCAGCAGCGATGTGGAGGTGTGGAAGAATTACTGGAAGAAAGCCGGCATCGAGGGGGCAATCTTCAACTGCGGCGGCATCGTTACCTACTA
>OMSM01000335.1 GCA_900313745.1 uncultured Lachnospiraceae bacterium | reverse complement strand
GTCACCGACGGCAGGAACGGATATCTCATCGAGGAAAATGCCGATGCGATGGCTTCTCTGTTAATGAAGCTTGGCAATGACCTTGCCGCTCTTCACGAGGTCGGGATGCACGCAATGAATGAGATCTACATCTCCTGGGCCGACAGTGTGCGCACCGCCCATGAGCGATATGCGGAGCTGCTGGAAATGAAGCGGACGGGCGCGCTCCCCTCCCGCCCCGTCACCGTCACGGACATCGCACTCGGGACCAGCGCCGACTTCATGGAGCTCTTCGGCGAAGCCTACATGAAGAGCCGCGCCTTCCGCGAGGACATGCTGGACAACTTCTACGGCGCGAAGGCGGAGCTTACCGCCCTGCAGGGAGATATCCTCCAGGGCCTCCAGGCCGCGTGGGATCGCCTGAAGAACCTGCTGTAAACACGATATTCCGGCACATGGACTGACATGAAAATTATCCGACTGATTATTGAGATTCCCACTGTCGTGATCTTCTTCGCTCTTCTGGAGCTTAACAGGAACACCCTGGCAGGATGGCTGCTCACCGCCGCGCTGACCGCGCTCTATATTTCATTCAGGTTTGCTGTCTTCCCCAGGGCGCCCCTCCGCACGAAATCCGTGCTCACGGCTGCGGTCATCGCCGCTGCCGCGGCAGTTTTCCTTCTTACCGCCCCTCCCGTCAGGGCGGTCCGCGCGACGGAAACCGCCGGAAACAGCGGGAAAAACGCCGCCGTCACGCCGGTCTACACCGTAGCGCAGGGCGAACTCACCGGCGTGTATACGCCGGACGGGGAGGTGGAAGTTTTTGCCGGAGTCCCCTACGCGGAGCCTCCCGTCGGGGACCTCCGGTGGCGCGAGCCGGTGCCCGCATCCGGGTGGGACGGAGTTTTTGCGGCGGATCACTTCGCACCGATGGCAATGCAGCCGCGCAATTCCGCGATTTACAGCTCCCTGGCGCAGATCATCGGCTATCACGACTATAAAATCACCCTTGCCGACAATTATTCCGAGCCGGTGAGCGAGGATGCCCTGTACCTGAACATCTGGAAGCCCGCGGGCGATGTCTCCGGCCTCCCCGTCCTCGTCTACATCCACGGCGGCTCGCTGCAGACCGGCCAGCCCTGGTATGAGGACTACCGCGGCGCGAGCCTTGCACGGGAGGGTGTCGTTGCCGTCAACATGGGCTACCGCCTGGGTGTGTTCGGCTTCCTCGCGGACGAGGAGCTTGCTGCCGAATCTCCGAACGGCACCACCGGCAATTACGGCCTTCTCGACCAGATCGAGGCGCTGAAATGGGTGCGGGACAACATCGCTGCCTTCGGCGGCGACCCGGACAATGTGACCATCGCCGGAGAATCCGCCGGTGCCGCCTGCGTCAGCGCGCTCTGCACCTCTCCGCTTGCGGAGGGGCTTTTCGTCCGCGCCATCGCGGAGAGTTCCGCCGTGTGTTCCTTCGATCCTCCCCACTCCTTCCGTCTCTTTGACGAGGCGCTCTCGTCGGGCGCGGAGCTGAAGGCAAGGTACGGCGCCTCCTCCATTGAGGAGCTGCGGAGCCTCCCCGCGGAGAAACTCGTGGGCGAGGCGGAAACCCAGCACCACATCACCGTGGACGGCTACGTCCTCACCGAGCTTCCCTACGAGTCCTACCGGAGAGGCGTGCACAACGAAAAAGCGCTGCTCCACGGCTACAACAGCGAGGAGAGCGCTCCCTTCATTCTCTTCAGCCATGCGAAGCTGACGGACTACGAGCAGCGGGTCCGGAAGTATTTCGAGGAGTCCGCCGACGACGTTCTCGCACTCTACAGCCCCGCCACCAATGAGGAGGCGGACCGGTACTGGGCGGACATCTACGGAAGTGTTTTCTTCGGCTACAGCCATTACTGCTGGACGAGGCTCGCCGCCGCGAACGGGATCCCGGTCTACGAGTACTATTTCACCAAAGAGAACGGCCGGCTCGGTCCCTGGCACAGCGGCGAAATGATCTACTGCTACGGCAACATCCCGGAGAAGTCAAAACTTTTCACGGATGCGGACCGCAACCTCAGCCGCGTCATGCTGTCTTACTGGGCGAACTTTGCGAAAACCGGCGATCCCAACGGGATTTCGGGCAGCGGCAATACCGGCGCAGGTTCCGGCGATGCTTCTGTGAGCACCTTCGCCGCCG
>OMSM01000332.1 GCA_900313745.1 uncultured Lachnospiraceae bacterium | reverse complement strand
TTCTCGGAAAGGCTCATCTTTGCAATAAGATCCTCTGCTCTCTCCCTGGGAGTAAGGGATGCGTCCTTGTATCTGTCCATTTGTACTTCTCTTATTCCTTTCTTGTTCATCCTGCAGAAGAGCCCTGAATGGAGCTGCTAATGCATTAACTGGCGTGTTTTCCTTATCTTGTCCTAATCTCGTCGGCCGGAAGGAAGACTTTTCTTATCTTGTCCAACTGGCCGGAGGAAGGCTTTTCCTATCTTTTCCATCCGGCCGGAAGGAAGGCAAGCGTGTTGTCAATCATGTCATTTGCCAGCGCACGCACATCTTCCTCCGAGGGGTGGTGCCCGGCGACCAGCGGGTCATGAAAGAAACCTTCCACGACCATCTCCCGGCAGCGTTCCGCAAGGGACGAAGCATTTCCTGCTGCATCATCGTTCTGCCCGCACTGCGGAGGAATCATCAGATCCTCCCTGCCCATCGCAAGCACTGCAGCGTTATATGTTCTCTCGTGATTCTCTACATGAGGCAGAATCAGTCCCTTTATCTCTGCGGAAAGAGCTCCGGCGGCGACAGGCCGCACACTGTCGCGGCTGAACACCGCGTTGGTCTCCACCACCGCGTCCGCGGGCAGGTTTGGAATCTGCAGCGCGCTGTTCGGGATATTGACATTGCTGATTACGCGGGTTAATCCCAGCAAAGCCTTGATAAGCAGGATTCCCTCCTCGCCGGTGGGCTTGAGATCAATCTCCTCCTCCCCGCGGAAAAGCCGCTCACTGCGCTCCAGCCGGCTCTTCAGATCTTCCTTGCGCCAGGACACGGGGGTGAGATTGAATTTCCAGGAATGCGCCGTCTCCGGGTCCTTCAGGTACTCATCGCCGGGCATGAACTCGGAGAGATGGCGGTCGCCCGCCGCGCCGATGGCTCCGTAGCGCATGAAGAGATCCATCTTCACCCGGTGTCTGCAGGCGAAGACGTCGGAGGTCCAGTCCTCATCATCGGTGTCTTCAGTCCTGCCGGAGACGGTTCCGGGCTGCAATGCCGCCGATGAAGCGTCAGCTTCGGCGGCGGCCCGGGCTTCAACTTCCCTTGCTTCGGCTGATTGAACAGAATGCTGTGATGCCGCCGATGAAACCCAGTTCGCGGTGAGGTCCTCGGAGAACCCTACATCAAAATGCTTGTTTATGTATTCCCGGAAAATGGGGAAGAGATCCCTGCCATGAACGGATGCCTCGGTAAACCAGGTGAAGTGATTGATTCCAACCACATTTACCATTACTTCATGCCAGTCCTCCACCTTGTCCCCGGTCTCCGCTTCATAGATACCCTGGAGCATCTTCTGTGTGCCGAATACCTCGTGGCAGCAGCCAAAAGCCTTGATTCCAGGAAAGACAGTGTACAGAGTCTTCACCAGAAGTGTCATAGGATTGGTGTAATTGATTACCCATGCCTCCGGGCTGTAATCCCTTATGGCTTCGGCGATCTCCACAAACATCGGCACAGTGCGCAGCCCCCTGATCATTCCTCCCGGGCCTGCGGTGTCGCCCACCGACTGCCAGATGCCAAGTCTCTCCGGCAGATGTACGTCAGATTCCATCTCGTCAAAGGTTCCGGGAAGAATGGAAATCACCACGAAATCCGCTCCGGTAAGCGCATCCTTCAGGCTGCCCTTCGTCTCGAATTTCCAGTCTCCCTTTGCTTCCGGGCGGCTCATGAGTCGGTTGCCGATGACCTCGTTCTTCTCCGCCGCGCCGCGATCGATGTCATAGAGGCGGATAGTCCCGCCGATGCTCTCCTCCATGGCGAGATCGGTCATAAATGTCCATGCCCAGCCCCTGGAGCCCCCTCCGATGTAGGCGATCTGTATATCACGTACCCTGCTGCCGCTGATGTATTCCATACTTTCCTTTCCTGTCCTGCTTCAAGCTCCTAATCAGCTCTTGACGCGCTTCTTTATCAGCGCTCTTCCTGAGCTTTTATGTGTCTGAAGCTTCAATTGACTGTTAGTACGGCCCTTCACTGCTTTCTCCTGGCCGAGGGGACGTACTCGCTGCTGCCTGAACGTCTTCCAGCAGCTTATTTAGCTTGCCTGGTACGGCCCTTCACTGCCTTCTCCGGGCCGTGGGGACGTACTTGCTGCTGCCTGACTGGCTTCCGACAGCTTATTTAGCTTGCCTGGTACGGCCCTTCAC
>OMSM01000233.1 GCA_900313745.1 uncultured Lachnospiraceae bacterium | reverse complement strand
CGGTCATAGAGGTCGCCAAGAATTTCTCTGTAAAAACTCTCCCGTCCCTCCGCGGTGAGAAGCCTGTTTTTCATAGCCTCAGCCACGTCGGAGCCTTCTTCGGCCTTCACGTCGGCGAAAGCATCTGCCTCGCCGAAGTTCGTTCCGACAAGGAAGTCGATTTTGCCCGCGTACTCCGCAAGGCACTCCTTCATGCAGGGGAAGGGGACGAGCCCGCCGTCGAAGGTCATCTCCCCGGGCAGCTCGCCGAAGCCGACCGGTCCTTCGGGATAAAGCGCCGATGCGGGAAGTGCCCGGAGTTCCTCGAGGGAGATGTCCGGATCAAGCCCGCAGCGGGTAAGCCAGGCCCGGCCCTTCGCCTCGGCCGAGGCAAGATCCGGGAACTGCTGCGCAAGCTTAAGTCCGCTCTCGGGGATGGCCCGCTTTATCAGCGTGTTTGAAGCGGGAGAGCCGGCGAGCATGCAGACCTTCAGGCTTCCGCCGGACTGGCCTCCTACGGTGATGTTGTCCGGATCGCCGCCGAAGGCACGGATATTTTCCTTTACCCACTTCAGAGCCGCCAGCTCATCCATGAAGCCGTAGTTGCCGCTCTTGCCGCCCTGTTCCGCGGAGAGCTGGGGCAGGGCGAGATAGCCCATGACATTCAGCCTGGTGCCTGCGGAAACCACGACAATTCCCTTCTTTGCGAGGATATTTCCGTCAAATTCCACCTCGTAGGAGTAGCCGGTGGAGAGACCGCCGCCGTGGAACCAGAGGTACACCGGGCGAAGGCCGGAGGGATCGGCGGAGTTTTCCGGGGAGCCGCTGCCGCCTGCAGCACTAATGTCAGAAAGTGCTCCCGTGGTGATCTCAAGGTAAAGGCAGTCCTCGCCGAATTCCGGGTCGCCCATGTAGTAGAAGTCACTGGTATAGGGCTCAATTCCCTCGGAGTGGAACAGCTGGCAGGCCGCGCTGGCGTGGCGGTCACAGTCTCTTATTCCGTCCCAGGCATCCGCCGGCTCCGGAGCTTTGAAGCGAAGCGCGCCGACAGGTGGTTTGGCGTAGGGCACTCCGCTGAAGACTGTATTTCCCTCGAACTCCCCGGTCTGGGGAACACCCCGGAGGAGTCCCTTCGCAGTTTTTACGACTGTATTCGACATCTTACCCTCCATGCCGAGCTCTTTGTGCGAGGCACGCGGCGGGAAACTGCTGATGCAGTTTCCCGGCTGCGATAAGGGCTGTTTGGGCTCGGCACAAACAGCCGTGTGAGAAATCGGCGCTTCAGCGCGATTTTTCACACTATCTCCTTTCTGAGTCTTGTGCGAATTTCTTAGTTTTACGTAAAACGTCATAAGAAGCCGCGGAAGAAGGCTTCTTTCCGACATTACAGGGTGCGGTAAACAAAACTGCCGGTACCGCGCAGATGCTGCACAGTACCGGCAGAATTCCGTAACTATCTCTTTGCGTACACGTCATCCAGGAACATGTCCGCAAGCGGCTCCCACATGTCGAAGTTCGGATATTGGGAGATGCCGCCGTGGTAAAGCTTTGCCCCGGCCTGTCCGTGAGGCGTGCCCGCGAAGGTGTGAACCTCCAGGGTGACGCCGTGGGCCAGGAGCTCGGGATAGACGAAGTGCAGGTTGTCCATCGCCGTGTCCTCGCGGCCGACAGCGAAGAACACCGGCGGATACTTCACGCGGCTGTAGTCAAAACTGCCGCCTGCCCAGCGGGGACCGTAGACGCAGAGCAGCGCGTCCGGTGCGCCGTAGTACTTGTCGAGTTCGTCAGGCTCGTAGCCGGGGAAGTGTTCCGCGACCGTCTGGTCACCGGAGTTGTACTGCACGCACTGCTCACCGGTGAGTCCTCCGTTGGAGAAGCCGGCGAAGGCAACGCGGTCCGCGGGAATGCGGTACTTCGCGGCATTGGCGCGGACATAGCGGATCGCCCTCGCGGCATCCGTTCCGGCCTCCAGGCCGCTCCAGGGCATCATGTTGGGGCGGTTTAGCAGGAAGAAGCACTGGTAGCCGAGCTCGTTCATGTCAAGGCAGACCTGGTATCCCTCGTGAAGGACAGCCTCCGCGTGATCGCCGCCGGGGCAGACCACGATGGCGCCCTTGGGGGTGACATCCTCGGAAACAAGCATCTCATACATATAGGGAACGAAGTCCGGATCATGATGATACCGGAAACTGCTGTTGTCTGTGTACTCCGTGAGGCAGGGAATCTTCCCCTCCGGCCAGAGCGGGATCTTCTTCTTCCGGTCCTCCGGCGCGGGCCGCTTCGCGAGGATCGCATCCCGGACCTCGGCAAAATGGGCGACCTTGTCCTTAAGCCCGGGATCTTCCGGATCCGAGGACATGATTGACTGTCCGATCGCGTTCAGCTCCAGCACATCCTCCATGGGATAATCCACGCACTCCTCATAGATTGCGACAGCCTTGTGGGATTCCGGGCCGAAGATCCGGCGGATGGGCTCCATTCTTCTCTGCATTTCCTTAAAGCGTTCAGTCTGTTCCATATCAGCCTCCATTCTTTTCATGATCATCTGCCGATGAATGCTATAATCATTTTAGTCAGTTTTGTCCGGAATCAACATGACAAAACTTGTTATCCTAATGCAAATTTCTGATTGACCCGCCGGCCCGGGCGAAGAACCGCACAGGGATGAACAAACTGCAGCACACATCCGGGGTTCACCGGAGATTGACCCTGCGGCGGCCGGAAAGGCGGCGGGTCGGGTGAAAGGAAGGGAGCGGACATGTATAAGGCAAAGGATGACCGTTACGAAAAGATGCGCTATTTCCGCACGGGAAAGAGCGGGCTGATGCTGCCGGCCGTGTCGCTGGGCCTCTGGCACAACTTCGGCGACACCGGCGTGTACGCCAACATGGAACAGATGTGCTTTACCGCGTTTGACAACGGGATCACGCACTTCGACCTTGCCAATAACTACGGGCCGAAGGAGGGCAGCGCCGAGAGCAATTTCGGCAGGATCCTGAAGGAGCACCTGATGCCTTACCGGGACGAGCTCATCATTTCCACCAAGGCGGGCTACGGCATGTGGCCCGGCCCTTACGGCGACTGGGGCAGCAGGAAGTATCTGCTGGCAAGCCTCGACCAGTCCTTAAAGCGGCTGGGACTCGATTACGTGGATATTTTCTATCACCACCGGATGGATCCGGGTACTCCTCTGGAGGAGACCATGGGCGCGCTGGCCCAGGCAGTCACGAGCGGCAAGGCGCTCTACGCCGGATTGTCCAACTACGACGGGCCGACCCTCGAGAAGGCGGAGGCGATCCTTAAGGACCTGCATGTGCCCTTCATCATCAATCAGAACAGCTACAACATCTTCAACCGCACTGTGGAAAAGAACGGCCTGAAGGAAACCTCGGCAAAACTCGGGAAGGGCATCATCAGCTTCTCCCCGCTGGCGCAGGGACTTCTCACGAACCGCTATCTGGACGGCATCCCGGAGGACAGCCGCATCCGCACCGACGGCCGGTTCCTTCACGAGGAGCAGATCACGGAGGAGAAGGTGGCGCAGATCCGCGGCCTGAACGAGCTCGCCGCAGAGCGCGGGCAGACGCTGGCGGAGATGGCGCTCGCATGGATTCTGCGGGACGGCATCGTGACCTCCGTGCTGATCGGCGCGTCGAGGCCATCCCAGATCCTCGACAACATCAAAGCAGTCGAAAACACGCAGTTCACAGCAGAAGAGCTCATCAGAATCGATGAGCTCTCAGGAAACGCGGTTACAGTGTAAGAAAAGAGCAGAGCGGAAGCGCTCCGGATTACCGGAGGCAGGATTACGACAGGGCTTTTCCGTTTAGTTGATAATCCCTTTCATGATTTTCTCTTCCACGGAATCGTGGGCCGCGCGCTCCTGGACGTCCTCCAGGGGCGCAAGCTCCGCGGTTCCGTATTTGCGCTCAAGGGCGGTTTTCAGGAGAAGATCGGCGAATTCCGGGTTTTTGGGGAGAACCGGGCCGTGGCTGTAGGTGCCGAAGACGTTTTTGTAATGGACGCCCTCGGTCTTGTCCTCACCGTTGTTGCCGCTGCCCTTCAGCACCTCTCCCAGAGGAGAGATTCCCTCGCCAAGATAAGTTTTGCCGCTGTGGTTCTCAAAACCGACGATGGTGGAGCCGCCGAGCTCCGCGGGGAGTCTGTAGCAGTAGTTGTTGATCATCCGTGTCCCGGAGGCCTTCGTCACCAGGTCGACGGCGCCGAGGAACTCGCACTTCGTGCCGTCCGCAGCCTCGTAGTAATGGCCGAGCAGCTGGTAGCCGCCGCAGATGGTGAGGAAAGTTCTGCCGTCCCTGATGGCGGCGCGGATGTTTTCCCCCTTGCCGGAGTGAAGGTCCTTAAGAAGCACCTCCTGCTCGAAATCCTGGCCTCCGCCGATGAAGAAGAGGTCATAGTCCGAGAGGCTTCGCCCGTCGCCGAGACAAATCTCGTCCACGGAGCAGTCCATGCCGCGCCAGGAAAGGCGCTGCATGAGGCACCGGATGTTGCCCCGGTCTCCGTATAAATTCAGCACCTCGGGGTAGAGGTGTGCGATCTTCAGGTTCATATATGCTTTATCTCCCGGCAGGTGCCGCCCGGCGCTCCCTAAGCCTGCCTCTCCCAGTACGCGTTCTTTCCCGTCGCCTCGCCGAGCAGCGTTCTCAGCGTCAGCATCGAAGTGTAGTTGGGCATGCAGAAGACGGAGCGGATCCCGTGAAAGCTTCCGCTCTCCGAGGTGTCCTTCATCATGTCGAGCAGCCTGCCGTAGTCCTTCTCCAGGATGAGTTTCTCCGTCGGGACTCCCGCGTATTTCATGCGCAGAAGCATGTCCTCGGCGCGGTCGCCGGCGATGTAGACGGCGGACAGGTTCCGGCTTCCGGCGAATTTCTCGTAGTTCACGTCCCAGATCCAGGAGATGTCGTGGCCGTCCGCAGTCTGGTCGTTCAGCGCAAGCACCAGGACGTAAGGATCGGAGAGACTGGTCACGAAGTCCACGGCCTGGTTGCAGCCCGCGGGGTTTTTCACCAGGATGCACTGGACCTTCCGCTCACCGAAGTCAAAACTTTCCATTCTCCCGAAGGAACTTCGCACCGTGGCCAGCGCGCGGATCATCTCCTCCTCGTCGTAGCCTGCCGCGCGGTAGGCGGCGATGGCGGCGACGGCGTTGTAGAGGTTGTAGACCGCGGGAAGTGCGACGTGGATGGAACGGGTAACAGGCTCAGGGGTTCCGCTTCCGGGGACCGCGGAAGTTTTGCCTTCCTGCAGCAGAGCGTCCGTTCCGGCGCCGTCCATGTGGGAGATCTCCGTGACCGAAACCTCGGGCTCGGGGCGCTCATACCCGCACTCGGGGCAGAAGAAGGCGCCAAGGTGGGCGTAGGTGTGGAAGCGGTAACGGTACTCCGCGCCGCAGCGAATACAGTGCGTCGCGTCCGAGAGACCGACAGTGGTGTCCTCGCTGCCCGGCACGGAGAGGCCGTACCAGACCACCTTGTTCGGCACATCCAGCGCGATGGAGGCGGTCAGGGAGTCATCGGCGTTAAGCACCAGGGTACATTCCGGGACTTTCTTTATGCCCTCCAGCACTTCGTCGCGGGTGTGCATGACCTCGCCGTAGCGGTCGAGCTGGTCGCGGAAGAGGTTGGTGACCACGATGACCTTCGGCCGGATGCGCGGAACGACCTGCTTCAGCGCGCCTTCATCGCACTCGATGACAGCGTAGCGGAAGCGGGGCTTTCCGACGGCGGTGGAGGCACAGGCGAATTCCGCGGTGACGCCGGAGAGGAGGTTGGCACCGGACTTGTTGGCAAGCACGGTTTTTCCCGAGGCAGTCAGGGACTGCTCAATCATGCCGGAGGTAGTGGTTTTGCCATTGGTGCCGGTGACCACGATGATCTCCATTCCCTCGGAAACCGCGGGAAGGATGTCCGGGCAGAGTTTCATCGCGACCTTGCCGGGCAGGGCAGTGCCGCCGCGCTTTAGTATGCGCAGCAGATG
>OMSM01000331.1 GCA_900313745.1 uncultured Lachnospiraceae bacterium | reverse complement strand
GGATCTTCGATCTGGTTCGCCTCTCCGTACGCGGTTAACAGGTACGTGTCGCTGTACCGCAAATTCGCCGGGTTGAAGCACAGCCCCATATCGATCAGGCGCCCGGTGTCCTGAAGAACGATCATGCCGCCGCCCCCCTCGCTGAATCCCGGAGAGCGGAGCGTCATGTTCTCTTCGACAAAACTGAAGAGGTTCAGGTGGTCGTTGATCCAGATATGGAAGCACGGCTCCTCATAGAACGGATACCACTTCTGCCGGTCCTTGTACCACTGCGGGATCTCCTCCTCCCTGCGCACCGTTCCGGGCGGGTTGGAGGCGCGCACGCAGAAGGGAGTGTGGTAGATATGCTGGATGCCAAATCCCGGATTGTAGTGCCAGACCACATGCTCGCCCGCCATTTTATCGCTTAAGTGATGCCGGATTTCCGGCAGTGCGCGGCCCGGCACCTTAATGGCGCCGAAGGCCGGTACCACCTTCATGAGTCTTGGATGCTCCGGATCAAACGCCTCTTCTACGGTCACCGTTGTAACAAGCCTCTGGGCCGTGTCCAGTATTGCGACATAATGCTTAAGATCCCCGCTCTTTGCCGGCTGGATATGCACAAAGTACGTCGTTTCATCGGCTTTGAGCGCCTCATAGCACTCCCAGACAAACGGCTCTCCCTTTCCTGCGATCTCAACATTTTCTCCGTCCAGGAAATGCAGGAGCGTCTCCTCTCCGTCATCCATCACCAGATGGAAGCTCTTTCCCCCGAGTTCATAGTTCCGCGGGGCACAGTACTGGCTTAGTCCCTTGAATTCTGCCATTGTTCAGTTCCTCCGTTTCTCCTGCTGCATGGCATCCGCCGTCTCCGGCTTCACCGCTTCCGCCGTCAGGGCTGCATGTTTTCCTCTATGCGGAACCGCGTAAGAGCGCTCATCTCGGAAGGAACCGTTCTGGCTTCCTCCAGTGTGAACAGCATCTTGGCCGGCTCCTTTTCCGTGTAGGCTTTCCACTCGGGAAGGGGTTCCCCGTAATTCGTCACGCCGTTCGGATCGCCGGTCTTCACGAAATTGACCCAGTAGGAACTGACGATTCTTGCCATGTCATAGTGTTTCCCGGTAAACGGCCTCCAGGTCCTGGCGAGAGCGTCATAGGCAAAGCAGAGTTCTGCGCCGTGGAAGGAGCCGGGATGATCTTCTCCCGGAATATCCACATCAAATTCATAAATGTAGGTGCGGTGCCCCTGCCGGTCACGGATCGTGCCCGCCATGGACGCGGAGATCTCCAGAACACTGTAGGCAGGCTGTTTCGCCAGCGCTTTCACGTCCTCATCCGTCCCGCACCCGGCAATGGACAGGAACTCCTCCTTCCTGCTGCCGAAGCTCTCTGCCGAGTTTTGCAGTTCTTCCAGCGTCTCCGGTATTCTGTCTCCGTTGATGCGCCGGAAAAGATCCGCCTCGCCGCGGTTGTAGCCGAAAATCACCGGGCGGTCGCCCCAGGTATCCTTCTTTAAGCCGTTCTCATTGGAATTCGGGATAAAACTCTGGCCGATCGGGGCGGCAAACCCAAAGCCGCGGCCTTTTCTTCCGGAGGTCTTAAGGAACTCCTGGATCTCCCCGGCGTTAAGGCTTCTTGCCTCATCCAGGCTCTTAACGCCAAGCGCCTCGAAGAACTCCGCACCTGCCGCCAGTGCCTGTTCCTCTGTCGTATCGCTGCGCCCGGTCGGCGTATCCCTGAAATTGAAGAAGATGCCGCTCTGCACGATGGCTCCCCGGAAGAGATCCTTCCCCTCCGCGGCTCCCAGCATGGTCATGACGGAGCCGGCGCCGGCGGACTGTCCCGCAATAGTGACCTTCTCCGGATCGCCTCCGAAGGCCCCGATGTTCCGGTGCACCCACTGAATCGCCGCCATCTGGTCCAGATGCCCGTAGCATCCCACAGGCTCATCCGGATTCTCCGCCCGGATCCAGGGATGGGAGAGGAATCCGAAAACGCCGAGCCTGTACGCAACAGCCACGACCACAATGCCCTTTCTCGCCATATGTTCCCAGTCAAATTCGATCTCGTAGGGATAGCCGCCCATCAGACCGCCGCCGTGAATATAGACCAGGACCGGCAGGTGCTCGTCACCGTTTTTAGCAGGTGTAAACACATTGAGGTAAAGGCAGTCCTCGGACATGGAAAACTCCGGTCCTGCGGGATGAAGCTCTTTCGTCCAGAAATCGTCGGGATCCGCGCCGGGCGTATCCTGCATGGCCATCGGTCCGTATTCCGCGCACAGC
>OMSM01000224.1 GCA_900313745.1 uncultured Lachnospiraceae bacterium | reverse complement strand
TACTGCGCATCCGTTGCCTGTGCTACCAATGCATCGGATGCCGCTCTCGCCGCAGCTGCCGCCGCTGCCGCATCCGCATTGTCGGGATTCTGGCTGGCCAGCCGTTCCGCTTCCTCCGCCGCAGCCTGAGCTGCCGCGGCCTGGTTCTCAATCGCCTGCACCTGGTCGATCGTCATCTCGACCTCGTCCAGATGTGTCTCCGTCGCGTGTGCGGAAGCCTGCTGTCCCGTGCGCTCCGACGCATTGGAGACCACATATTCCTTCTCCTCGCTGTACGCGACAGCCTCGGTCGTGGTCATGCCGCCGTAGACAATAACCGGCTCGTCAATCTCCAGCAGGTTATAGATCTCCTTCGCCGACTCCAAAGGGAGGTTCACGCAGCCGTGAGATCCGTTGTAGACATAGCGGTCCCCGCCGAAGGTCGCCCTCCAGGTCGCGTCGTGGAAGCCGACGCCCTTGTTGAAAGGCATCCAGTAGCTGACCGGCGACCGGTAGCCGACGCCTACAAGTACCGTGTCCCTGACCATCGCGTTGATCTTAAAGAGGCCGGGAGGCGTACCCATGCCGGAGCTTGCACGGCCCGAAACGCAGTCCGTCTCAAAGACCATCTCTCCGTCCTCATAGATGTACACCTTCTGCTCGTCCAGGTCCACCTCCGCATAGGTATTCCCATAGTCCGGGAATGTCCGGGACGCTGCCTCATGGAGATAGACCGGCGTGATTTCCCCGCTTGTCCTTGACGCAACGGCGGCGATGACAAACTCCGTCGTCGCATCTACGTCCATCTCCCAGCCGTAGGTATCGGAGGCCACGGTGACGGTTTCCCCTCCGGTAGTGACAAATTCGTGTTCCTTGCCGTAGGTATCGTATTTCTCTGCAAGCCCTGCGACGTACTCGTACACCTTGTCCCCGAGAAGCGGATAGGAAGGATCTTCAAAATCCACCCACTCCTTTATCTGATCCGGGCCGATCTCCTCCGTCACATCGCCGAAGGGCAGTTCGATGTTGACGTTGATGATGTTGTTCATCGCCTTCGCCGTACGGACCAGCTCCTGGTCCTCGGAGGTGATCTCCGCCTTTCCGTAGCATGCGTCGGAGAGGACAAGTTTTTCCTTAAGGCCGATGACCGCTTCGGTAATCTCCTTCCGGATCTGGTCCTTCTCGGGAAGCACTCCGTCATCTTCGCTGAGGACCTTGTACTCGCCGTCCTCGTAGACCAGCTCCGCCCCGGTTGGCTCGATGACATTCTCCGGCTGGAAGAACGCAAGGCTGTCCACCGCCTGGTCCAGGGCCTCCTCGGAATACCGGAGCACGGACACCGCACGGTAGTTCGTGGGGACGACGAGGCTCCCCATCCAGCCGAAGCCGCGGGTCGGGTCGTCGCTCATCAGATCCTCGATCTCACCGGCGAATACGGGGGTGAGCTTGATGGCAGCCCCGTCAATAGTATCCTTCACGCCGCCCTTTCCCTCAATGGTGAGGACGTATCCGTCCGTGTTGATAAGGAGCATCTCCTTCACCTGGCGGACGGTCATTCCGGTGATGTTATTCCCGTTCAGCGTCGTCCTGAAGGGAAAATGAGTCGAGAAGTAATGCGCAAAGCCGAGATAGACCGCAAGGAGCGTTCCTGTAACGGCAATGATGGCGATAAGTACTTTTTTCGTGGATGACTGCATGGCTGTCCTTTATTCTTCTGCAAAGCACCGCAGGACTTGTCCCGCGTTGCCTTGTAAGCTCTGTCTACTATATCTAGTGGTCGTATTCCGCATGTAATACAATATTTTAACACCACATGTAAATGAAGAAAAGCAGATAACTGCCGAAAAACCCGGCCTTTCCGCCGGGTTTTCCTGTAGAAACCGCGGTCTTTTCCGGACATGATGCTCAGTCTCAGCCGCAGAAGTACTTCAAGTTTACGGAATCAGGCTCCGCTTATTCCCCGATGTAGTAGGTCACCGTAACCTGGGCCGCGATGTTCGCCTCGCCGGGACGGACGCTGACTGCCATGTCCATTGCCGCTTCCTCGACTGTACCCATGGCCTTCATTGCCTCTGCATCCGCATTGAAGCGGGTGTTGGAGTAGCGGGAGGAGGTGTTCTGGTATCCCTCGGTGATCTCCGCCGTCTCTCCGAGTTCGACCCCTGCTGCCGCGGCAAGAGCTTCCGCCTTTGCCCTGGCGGAGGCCACAGCATCCGTCATTGCCTGTCCGTAAGCGTCGTCATAAGTGCTGCAGGTGTAGTTCACTCCGCCGATCTCGTTGGCGCCGGCGTTCACCGCGGTGCTGAGCAGCACACCCACATCGTCGATGGACTGGTTGGCGACCGAGAGGTTGTTGCTTACGAAATAGCCGATGATCGCGCCGTCGCGGTTGTAATCATACTTGGGATACATGTTGTAGTTGTCGGTCGAGATGTCCTTCTCTTCTACTCCGGCACCCGTGAGCGCTTCGATGACCGCGTCTATTGCCTCGCTGTTCTTCTGCTGGGCCTCCGCCGCGGTCACGGCCTCGCTCGTCACCCCGAGGTTGATCTCCGCCTTGTCCGGCGCAAGCTTTACATTGCCGATTCCCGTGACGGTAATTGTCCGGCGGGGAGCCGCCTCCGCGGCGATCTCCGCGGAATCGGGCGCCGTGACCGCCGGAAGCGGAACCGGCGTCTCCGCCGCAGAAACCTTTCCCGCGCCGGCCTGGGCGCATCCCGTAAGCAGCGCTGCCGCGCAGATCACCGCAGTTATAATACTCTTCTTCACCATTTGTTTTTCCCCCTGTAAGGTTAATTTGCGCCTGCCTCCGGACTAAGTCCCGGCAGGTGAGTTTTACTTAAGTCATGCCCATGAAGACGAGGCCTGTCCGCAGACATTACAAAAGCCGGAAGATTTCCGGCTTCTGCTGCCCTTGTCCGCATGATTCCAGCGGATTTGGTGCGCGTTCAGTGCTTTTTCTTCTTCAGGCTGAAAATAAGATCGTAAAGAGCGGAGCCGGTCCGGCCCGGGGCGGGATGTTCATCGTCCCCGATCTCCAGGATATAGCTCCCGTAGGCATTGATAATTTTCGTCCCGCACTGATGGACGTGCTCCCGCTCGAAGTGGCCGTAGGACTTATGCACATGCCCGTGCACCATGTACCTGGGCTTCACGCGGTTGATCAGAGCGTTGAAGCATTCAAATCCCTGGTGCGGGAGGTCCTCCTGGTCGCCGTACCCCTTTGCCGGCGCATGGGTGACAAGCAGGTCAAAACCGTTCATTAAAAGGATCTGCCTTCCCGCCTTCCTTACTCTGGCGCGCATCTCCGCCTCGGTGTACATGTCCGGGCCCGGCTTGTACCGCATCGAACCTCCGAGCCCAAGTATTCTCAGCCCGTGAAAGTCATATACCTTGTCGTCGATGTCAATACACCCCAGCGGAGGATTGCGGTCATACTTCGTGTCGTGGTTTCCCCGGACATAGAGCAGGGGGCAGTTGACCATCGTCACCAGGAACTGCAGATAATCCGGGTGAAGGTCCCCGCAGGAAATAATGAGATCTATGCCCTCGGTCCTGGACCGGTCGTAAAAATCCCAGAGGGCCTTGGATTCTTCATCCGCAACAACCAGAATTCTCATTTTACTGCTTCTCCGCTGAGGATAATCCGTGAATGCTGCTTTACCGGATGCGGCGCCGGAACGCCGTCAGTCCGCCTGCTCCGTCACGCCGGAGATCCGAACCGTGCGCTGCGCCTCCTCGGTAAGCTCCGAGATGTCCGGTATCCGGCCGACAACATTGTCGTTAAGCCACCGCATATTGATGATCTCTTCACTCGTCAGTCCCGGCGCATCCGGCCCCTTCACGAGGCCGCTCTGGGAGTGCAGCTCCCCGTCAAAGGGATGAAGCATGTCAGAAAGTATCCCGTTCTTCATCACCTCCGCGAGCCGCCTCGTGTAGTAGGAAGTTTTCTCCGAGAGGAAGACGTCGATCACGCCCGCGGACATGCCGAGCCAGTAGTTCAGCGCCTTGTCGCTTCTCGCGATGCTCCTTGAGCTGTAGCTTCCGTCGAGCACGCTCCGGACAATGAGCTCGTAATAGCGGCCCCAGTTAAGCACCGGCATCGCGATATTTTCGATGACAAACGGCTTCCCGTCTGCGTTGGAGAGGACTGCCCCTGCAATGCTCTCCTCTTCGGCGGAGCTTCGGTCAAGGGGTTTCAGCCGGTAGATGCCGTACTCCCTGTTGGCCTTTGTGGGCATGATGAGATCCGGACCGGAGATGATGTCCACACCTTTTCCGGTCATTTCCCGCTTCCAGTCGCTTCCCTTCACGGAGGTCCAGGACAGGTACAGCTTAACCTGCGGGTCCACCAGCGCCGCGCCGATGGCAAAGGCGTTGATGCTCGCGATGGTGCCGTAGAGCGGGTAGGTCGCGAGATAGCCGATCCTGTGGTTGGAGGACACTGAAGCTGCCACCGCGCCCATGACGAACTTGGCCTCATACATGCGGCCGTAGTAGCAGCGAACCGCGTTGTGGGACAGGTTCACCGAGCAGTTAAGGAACTTCACGTTCCGGAAATGAATCGCGAACTTCAGCGTCTCCGCCATCTGCGCGGGCGAGGTGGTAAAGATCAGCTCGGCTCCGGCGTTCACCGCCTTGTTCACCGCTTCCCTGAGCGTCTCCTCATCCGAACAGTGATCGTAGCGCAGCGTCTTCACGACGCCGGTGTAATCGTTCTCGATGTCATTTCTCCCGAGCTCATGGCCGTATATCCACGCGGACTCCTCCGGCGACTTGTCGTAAAGGAATGCGACGACCAGCGGGTGAGTTTTGCCGTAGACGCGCGAGCGCATCAGGGTATCGAGAATTCCGCCCTCCGCCTCGATGGCTTCCCTGTTCTCCACGAGACTGATCTGATCTTCTCCCGTCTCGGTCAAAAACTCGTTCCACAGCTTGGAGAGTCTCGCATCAATCACCTGCCCGGAATCCGTGAGCAGGGAATCCGCAGTGTACACGGAAAGATATATCAGAAAAGCGTCGCCGAGGGTCAGCGGAAGCTTCGCCCCGCCCTTCGCCTTGTAGTGCCTTCCGAAGATCGCCAGCGCGGAGCGCAGCGTGTTAATCGCATCCTCCGGCCACGGGTGGACAAGGTCGAGTCCCATGGCCTCCGCAAGCTTTGCGTAGCCTCCTTCCTCCGAGAAGGTGAC
>OMSM01000330.1 GCA_900313745.1 uncultured Lachnospiraceae bacterium | reverse complement strand
TCTTTCATCAAGCGCTATACCGACCTGGTTGACTTCTACATCCCCGACCGTTATGACGAGGGCTACGGAGTGTCTTCGAAGGGCATACAATGGGCGGCCGAAAACGGCTTCGGACTCATCATCACTCTGGACTGCGGCATCAAGGCCATCGAGAAGGTGGACCTCGCAAAATCCCTCGGAGTAGATGTCATAATCTGTGACCATCATCTCCCGGAACTCGAACTCCCCAGGGCCGTCGCCGTGCTGGACCCGAAACGCGAGGACGACACCTATCCCTTCGACGACCTCTGCGGTTGCGGTGTGGGCTTCAAACTCGTGCAGGCATACGCGCAGAAGCATGAGATACCCTTCGAGACCCTGATCCCCCTCCTGGACCTTCTGGTAGTGAGCATCGCATCCGACCTCGTGACAGTGGTCGGCGAGAACCGTATCCTCGCATACTATGGCCTCAAGCGCCTGAACGAGAGTCCGCGAAAGGGCCTTCTGGCGATGATCAATCTCTCCAAACTCGAGCCCGGGCATATTACGGTGGATGACATCGTATTCAAGATCGGCCCCCGCATCAATGCCGCCGGCCGTATGGAGACGGGACGCCTGGCGGTGGAACTCCTGACCGCGACCGAAACCGGCAAGGCGATGATAGTGGGGGAGAAGATCAACAATAACAACAACGAACGTAAGAACGTAGACCGCGAGATCACGGCGGAGGCGCTGGAGATGGTGGAATCCGGCAAGTGCCTGGCACGGGAGAACGTCACCATCGTGTACAATCCCAACTGGAACAAGGGTGTCGTGGGCATCGTCGCTTCGCGATTGGTGGAGGCCTACTTCAAGCCCACGGTAGTCCTCACCAGCAGCAACGGATTCGTTACGGGTTCGGCCCGCAGCGCCGGCAAGTTCGACCTCTATGCCGCCATTGAAAGTTGCGCGGACCTGATGGAAAACTTCGGCGGCCATACCTACGCTGCCGGCCTCACCCTCACCGAGGACAAGCTCCCTGAATTCGCCGCCCGGATGGACAAGTTCGTCGGCGAGCACATTACCACCGACATGCTGACCCCCGTCGTGGAGATAGATTCAGAGTTGAACTTCTCGCAGATCACCCCGAAATTCTTCCGCATCCTCAAGCAGTTCCAGCCCTTCGGCCCCGGCAACCACAACCCCATCTTCATGACCCAGGGTGTGTACGATGCCGGCGACGGCCGTCGCGTTGGTGCGGGCGGAGCGCACATGAAACTCGACCTCATCCAGGAAGACCAGCCCTACCACAAGGTGCCCGCTATCGCATTCAATCTGGCGGACTACTACGAGTACGTGAAGGAAGGCAATCCTGTCGATGTCTGTTACGCCATCGTCGAGAACTACTTCGCCGGCAACACTTTCACCCAACTTCGCATCCGCGACATGCGCAAGGGGGAAGATATCATCTGATCAGATACGGCAACCTCTTGATATCACTTTTTGTTTTTTGATATCATTTTTTGCTATATTTGCAAAAAATGATGTCATGGAAAGAGTCCAAACCATAGTACGGCTGCGGCCGGATTTGATGACCCGGTTAAAGCAGGTAGCCAGACGGGAGAACCGTTCGGTTAACAGTTTCATCGAGCATGCCCTGGAAAAGGCCGCAGGCCTTGATTTTCCCAAACTCCCCGCAGATTTCAAGGTCTCGGAAGAAATCCTGAATCTGGCATGCTTTGATCTGCCCAGACCCACTCGGGAAGAATTAGATAATGACCCTAAATACGCCTATCTATATGAAAAATTCATTAAAGAATAAGCACAGGGTCTTTTTAGATACAAACATCATCCTTGATGTTTTGAGTTCTGAGTATCGTGAACATCGGGAGGCTTCCCGATGTATCTTTCAGGCGATTCATAATGGTGAACTGGAAGGATATATCACAACCCAAAGCATTTTGGATGCACAATATATACTTTCCAGAGAAAGGAATTTTCTTATGCAAAGATTCAGTCAGGTGATGCTGTACATCCTGTCTTTCGTAAACGTTACCCAGATTGATGGTCTGTCCATACGTGAGGCTCTAAAGAACCCTACAGGGGACTTTGAAGACAATGTACAGTTCGTCCAGGCGGATTCCGAAGACTTCGATGTGGTGGTGACCTCCGACAAAAGTTTTCTTGCAAGGCAGAGCACTGACGGCCCCCTGTTCCTGACCCCTGAAGGGCTTATAGAGAAAATGAGTTGATTATCTGCCGGGCGATATCTGAATAGTCCATGCCGTCGATGTCGAGGATGATGTCGGCGGCTTTTTCGTAGATGGGGCCGCGGGCGGCCATCATTGAGGCGATGCGGGATTCAAGGCTTTCGGGGGAGTCTGCCGGGGCATTCGGATTGGCACCTGCCAGCATCGGCCGGCCTTCGGTTCCAACTTCCCGGAGGTTTGCCACCAGCGTCTCTACGCTTGCCCTTAAGTATATGCACTTGCAGTTCTTCTGCACCAATTTGCGACTCTCCGGATCGGTTAATGTGCCTCCGCCCAGCGAAAGGAGCAGGTTGACTGTTGGAAGCGAGGCGCTCCCCCTGAGGGAGTTCGCTTCCGACAGCAGTTCCGCAAGCGTCTCACGTTCGATGGTGCGGAACGCAGCCTCGCCGCCATCCGCGAAAATCTCCGGGACAGATCTACCTTCCCGCCGCACGATTTCCTCATCCAAGTCAATAAACTGCAGCGGGCCGGAGTTTTTCTGGCTGAGCCTTTTTTTGGCGAAGACAGGAATGACTCCGGACGCTGCCTTTGCGGCCAGGCGCTGAACGGTGCGGCCGATCGACGACTTGCCGCAACCCATAAATCCTATGAGAGCCCAGACCGCCATTAGAACAGCGTAGGTTCCTCGATAATCAGCTCCGGCACTGTGATGTCTTCCGGATCCGGAAGGATAATCTCTCCGGTAGGAAGCGAAAGGTCCTCGTCATCCGGCAGAATTATCTCCATAGGCTCCTCCGGCATCTCGGGCTCCTCGTTCTCCGGCTTCACCAGCGGCTCGATGAACTCCACCTTTTTGACCTGCTCGCGGTCGTGGCACTTCTTGCCCTTGGCGGTGATGCCCTTCTTGGCAATCCACTCCTCCGCATCGATGCACTCAGGCTCCTTGTGAGCCGATTTTCCTCCGAAGATGCAGCGATACTGCGGATGTTTGTCTTCGGAGATGTCCACCAGATAGGATTTGGGGGCATCCGAGATGAACAACATGGGGGAATTGTCGTTTTCCACGAAGGAGAAACGCTTGACATAGAAGGCCTTGGCGGCCCCGTCATAGTAGAGGACGGTGTAGGTCTTGGAAGTATCCAACTTGCTGATACTCAGCACGTCGCCCTGGTATTTGTTGACCAGATCGAACGAGGTTGTGTAGAAGGTTCCGTTCTTGAAGATGGCGAGCACCTTGTCTTCGCCCTCGAACTGGCCGAGATACTGCCCGCGGCCATCCTCGTTGAGTTTCTGGATATCGGCGTCGTACCAGATGTCCTTGCCGGCGATGGTGGATACACCCTTGCTCTTGAGCGTGATGCGGGCGATGGAATTCTTGCTCACCAGGTTGCCTCGCGCGGTCTTGCTCTTGATGGCGAGCTGGGCGAAATCGTACTCCAGCGAAGTCTTCTTGAGTTTCGGTTTCGGACGCAGGGCGATGCGGACGGTCTCGGCCTCTCCGTTATGATTGGCCGTGAACCACATGATCTGCGAACCGGGAGCCCCCGTGGTGATGTCGTATTCCTTGTCGCGGGTGATCGAGGTGATGGCGAAGCGCTTGGCGTAGTAAACACTGGTCTTGCCTTCGCGGTAAATCACGTTATAGATGGTGCGGTCGTCGCCGCGGTTGAACACGCCCACATAGAGCAGGTCCTTGCCGAAGAAGGCCTTGTCCTCCACCTTGGTGATGCGGTACTTGCCATCCTTGCCGATTACGATGATCTCCGAAAGGTCGGAGCAGTCGCAGATGTAGGTGCCATTGTCGTCGCGCTTGAGGCCGATGCCCACGAATCCTTCCGCAAGATTGGCCTGCAGCTTGGCGTTGTTGTTGATGACCTTGGTGGCGGCGATGGTTTCGAAGCCGGTAAGCTCGGTGAGGCGCGGGAAGTCCTTGCCGTACTTCTTCTTGAGGCCCTTGAACCACTCGATGGTGTAGCCGGTGATGTTGTCGATGTCTGCCTGCACCGCGGCCATCTGCTCCTCAAGGCCTGCGATCTTCTCTTCCACGGCCTTGACATCGAACTTGGATATCTTGCGCACGGGTTTGTCCACCAGGCGATGGATGTCGTCCATTACGATCTCGCGGCGGAGCTGAGCCTGGAATTCCTTCATGCGGGCGAAGATATCTTCCAGCTGTTGCTCCCAGGAATTCTGGTCCTGTTCGAGGATCTTGTAGACGCGGTTTTCAAAGAAGATGCGCTCCAGGCTGGACCAGTGCCAGTCGTCTTCCAACTTGGCGAGCTTGATGCGGAGCTGCCGCTCCAGGAGGTCGCGTGTGTGGAAGGTGTCGTATTCGAGGATGTCGTGTACGGTGAGGAACTGCGGCTTGTTGTCCACGATCACGCAGGCATTGGGGGCGATGTTCGCCTCGCAGTCGGTGAAGGCGTAGAGGGCGTCGATGGTCTTGTCCGGAGACACGTCGTTGGGAAGATGGATGATGATATTCACCTTGTCGGTGGTCATATCCTCGATCTTCTTGATTTTTATCTTGCCCTTGTCCTTGGCCTTGAGGATGGAGTCGATGAGTACGTGGGTGGTCTTGCCGTAGGGGATCTCGGTGATGGCCACGGTGTTTTTGTCCACTTTCTCGATGCGGGCGCGCACCTTCACGGAGCCGCCGCGCTGGCCGCGGTTGTATTTGCTGCAGTCGGCAAAGCCGCCTGTAGGGAAGTCGGGGTAGAGTTCGTATGGCTTGCCTTCGAGTATCTTGACGGAGGCGTCCAGGAGTTCGTTGAAGTTATGGGGGAGGATCTTGGATGCCATGCCTACGGCGATGCCCTCGGTGCCCTGGGCGAGCAGGAGAGGGAAGCGGACCGGGAGTTCGGTGGGCTCCTGGTTGCGTCCGTCGTAGGAGTTCATCCAGTTGGTGATTTCCGGATCGAAGACTACCTCCTTGGCGAACTTGGAGAGGCGCGCCTCGATGTATCGGGGCGCGGCGTTGGAATCTCCCGTGAGGATGTTGCCCCAGTTACCCTGGCAGTCCACCATGAGGCCTTTCTGCCCGAGCTGGACGAGGGCTCCGAGGATGGATGCATCGCCGTGAGGATGGTACTGCATGGCCTGTCCCACGATGTTCGCCACCTTGGTGAAGGCGCCGTCGTCCATCCTGTACATGGCGTGCAGGACCCTTCGCTGCACCGGCTTCAAGCCGTCAACTATGTGAGGTACAGCCCTTTGCAGGATAACGTACGATGAGTAGTCAAGGAACCAGTCCTTGAACATTCCGGAAAGCTTGAACTTCCGGCTGTCGGAACCCAGCAGCCGTGAAAACTTTCCTTCCTTACCGTCGTCGGCACCTTCGAGCGGTTCCTCTATCGGAGCCTCTTCCGCTTCCTGGGGGATGTCATCCCATTCTTCGCTCATAGATATCAACTTGTTACGCTTCGTATCCAAACCTGCGGAGTTCCTTGCGGGATGTACGCCAGTCCGGATCGACCTTTACAAATGTACTCAAAAAAACCTTTTTCTGGAAGAAGTCTTCCATCTCAAGGCGGGCCTCGGTGCCAACCTTCTTGAGCGCCGCACCCTTCTTCCCGATGATGATTCCCTTCTGCGATTCCCGCATCACATTGATCACTGCGGCAATCTCATACCGGTCCTCGCCCTCCTTGAATGCCTCTATCTCCACCTCGCAGCAGTAGGGGATCTCCTCGTCGTAGTTGAGGAGGATCTTCTCGCGGATGATCTCCGAGGCAAAGAAACGGAGGTTCCTGTCGGTGAAGGTGTCCTTGTCGAACCAGGCGGGTGCAACGGGCAGCCGGGACTGGATTTCGTCCATCACGGCTTCAAGGTTGAACCTTTCCCTGGCCGACACAGGAATGATTGTGGCACCCGGCAACTGCTCCTTCCACCACTGCATCAGCTGGATGACCTTGTCCTGGGTGCTCAGGTCTATCTTGTTGATTACCAGCACCACGGGACATTGCACCCGCTGCAGTTTGGCTATGTAGGCCTCGTTCTTGTCGCCCTTTTCCACCACGTCGGTGACATACAGGATGATGTCGGCGTCGCCTATCGCGGTGTCCACGAAGTTCATCATGTTCTCCTGGAGGCGGTAGCCCGGCTTGAGTATGCCGGGGGTGTCGGAATAGACTATCTGCCAGTCCTCTCCGCTGACGATTCCCATGATGCGGTGCCGCGTGGTCTGGGCCTTGGCCGTCACTATCGACAGCTTTTCCCCGACCAGGGCGTTCATCAGGGTTGACTTGCCCACATTGGGGTTCCCGATTATGTTTACGAAGCCTGCCCTGTGACTAGACATAGGCGCCCATTTTCAGGATGTTGACCTCTCCTTCGGTGAGGAACCGCCAGTCGCCTTTCTTGAGGCCCTTCTTGGTGAGCCCCGCGAAATAAACGCGGTCCAGGGCCTTCACGTCGTAGCCCAGGGATTCGAAAATCCTGCGTACGATGCGGTTCTTTCCGGAATGGATCTCGATTCCGAGCTTGCGGTGGTCGTGCTCGTCAACGTATTCCAGTTCGTCGGCCGCGATGACGCCGTCGCCCAGTTCTATGCCGGCGAGGACCTTGTCCTTGTCCTCCTGCGAGAGGTTGTGGTCCACCACCACCTGGTAGATCTTCTTCTTGTTGTACGAGGGATGGGTGAGCCTTTCGGCCATCTCGCCGTCATTGGTGAACATCAGGACACCGGTGGTGTTCTTGTCCAGCCTTCCAACGGGGAAAACCCTTACGGGACAGCCTTTTATGAGGTCCATTACGGTCTTTTCCGCATGGGGGTCTCCGGCGGTGGTGACATAGCCCTTGGGCTTGTTCATCACTATGTATACCTTCTCTTCGCCCTTGAGCCTCTCCCCGTTGAAGCGGACGTCGTCCATGAGGATGTTGACCTTGGTCCCGAGTTCGGTCACCACCTCGCCGTTGACGGTGACCACGCCGCTCTGGATGAGGGTGTCGGCTTCCCGGCGGGAACATACTCCCGAGTTGGCGATATACTTGTTGAGCCTGACTATCTCCTGGACGGGCGTCTTTACGGTATCATTGTCGGAGAATGCCACATTCTCCACCTTGGGTTTGCGGTTTATCATCGCGTTGATGCCCGAGCTGGCACCGGCGCCGCGGTCCTGGCGGGGCTTCCTGGCGGAAGGATATTTCTTTGCGTACGGCTTGTCTCCGTACTGCCTTTCGCCGTAAGGCCTCTCGCTGCGGGAGCGCTCTGTACGGGGGCGGTCCGTGCGGGGACGGTCGCTGTACGGGCGGTCCCCATGGCTGCGTTCGCCATAGGCACGTTCCCCGTAGCTGCGTTCAGTGCGCGGCTTGTCGGAGAAGCGGCGGGGACGTTCCTCGGAGAAGGGTCTGTCAGTTGAGTAACTCCTGTCGGCCGACCAGACCTTCTCGGCTCCGGAAACGGGCTTCCTTGTTGTAAAATGCTTCCTCTGGGGTCTCCCAGTGCTGTTTTTGTCGTAATCCCTACGACCCTGGCGGTTGAATCCGCCTTTCTTGTTGTCTTCCATGATATGTTATTCTGTATGCGGCTCACGCCGATTTATCTGTTCCCGGAAAATCCGGATCATTGCAATTTGAATTTGTATGTTATCGTACCTATCTGGAGGGCCGGTGCGTCGGCGCTCTGGTTGAAGTGGGCCTTCATGGCCGCGTTGCGGGCCGCCTGCCAGAGGGCCTTGTCGGTTACCGTGGTACCCTCCACTCCGGCGATGGCCTCGGTCACGTTCCCGTACTGGTCCACCTTGATCTGTACCACCACGGTGCCTTCCTTCTGGATGGAGTATGACGGCTTGGGAATGCTTCCAACCACGTTCCGGCCCTGCAGGTGGGCGTTTGCGCTGCCGTCCAGCTTGCCTACGGCGGTGTTGCCGTCGGGCTGGCCGGCCTTGAATCCCTGCGACGGTTCATTGGCCGAATGCGGGGCGGTGGTGGTTGCATCCTTGGTCCCCATTCCGGGGAAGGATGCCCTGGGGTCGAGTTTGGGCTCTTCCTGTTTAGGCGTTGGAACCTCCACGTCACCATGAGGGTCGGGTTTGGTGGCCGGGGTGACGTTAGGCTTGGTGCTCACATGGGGCGATTCCGCCTTCTGAACCAGTTCCACGGGCTTTTCCGGGTCGGTCACTTCCGCCTGTGGCTGCCTTCCGGTCTTGGTCTGAAGGGCTTTTACCTCTTCCGGAATCTCCTCGGAGAAGTCAATCAGGAAGGTGTTCTCGGGCGGCGGCGGATAAAGGTATGTGAGCGATGCAAAGGCACAGAAAACAGCCACCGCGATATGAATACCCGCGGTGAGCGCGATTCCCATCACCAGGGACCTGCGCTCCTGTTGCTGTCTTGTGCGGATGAACGGTTGCATCTGTTATTCCGGTTGCGTTGCCAGTATTACCTTGTAGTGGTTCCTCTTGGCGATGTTCATTATGGACACCACCTCCCTTACCGGGACGCTCTCGTCGGAGAAGATGGAGAAGGTGGGGTCCTCCTCGTTCTGGAGAAGTTCGATGAGCCCGTCTTCCACGGCAGAGTACTCCAGGGGAGTCTCGTCTCCGTTGATATGGTAGGTGTAAGTGTCGTTCTGCCAATCCTTTATGCTTACGCTGACGGTCGCCTTGGCACTTACCTGCCCGGTGCTCTTGGGAAGCAGGAGCTTCAGGGCGTTGGGGTTTATGAGGGTGGACGTCACCAGGAAGAAGATCAGCAGGAGGAACACGATATCGGTCATTGACGATACCGCGAACGAAGCGTCCACCTTTGTGTTTCTCTTGAGTGCCATGACCTACTTGTTCTCGTCGTCGCCGGGTTCGTGAAGCACGATGTCGATGAATTCCATGGTGGAACTCTCCATCTTGTACACCAGGTCGCTCACGTTGGAAGTGAGCCAGTTGTAGCCGAAGTAGGCGATGATGCCCACGATGAGGCCGCCCACGGTGGTGAGCATGGCGGTGTAGAT
>OMSM01000329.1 GCA_900313745.1 uncultured Lachnospiraceae bacterium | reverse complement strand
AAGGCTTTTTCATCAGTGTCCGCCAAAGAAGCGGTCAACTTCCTCCGCCCTCTTCTCGAAGGCCTCCTTCACCGCCTCTGCGCTCTCGGCAGTTCCGGCAGCTGCTTCTTCTGCCGTCTCCGCCGCTGCGGCTTCCGCCCTGTGGAACAGATCGATGCTGTCGTCCGCAGCCTTTTCCGCAGCGCTCTCTGCTGCTCCGGCGGTCTCTTCCACCGCGCTGCTCACGGCTTCCTTAATATCCTCGACGAGGCCGTCAGCTTCCTCCGAAAGGTCGGCTGACACTTCACCGGTCGCATCCGCGGCAGCGTCAACAGCTTCGCTCACTGCCTCCGCAGCAGCCTCTCCGGCCTCGCCTGCCGCCTCCGCGGCCGCCTCGCCGGCTTCCTTAAGCGTCTTCTCCGCCCCGGCGATCGCCTCGTCTGCTTCCTTCATCGCACCGTCCAGGGCTTCCTTCGCTTCCTCGGATACCCCGCGGAAGGCCTGCTTCACCTCTTCCGCCTTCTCCTCGAAAGCGCTCTTCAGGTCCTTCGCCGTCTCGCTCACGGCATCCGCGACCTCGGAAACAACCTCCTTCGCACTCTTAAGCGCGTCGTCCTCCGCTTCCGCGGCATCGGGACCGCCCTTGCCCTCGCGGATAATATCCCTGACCTTAAATGCAGAATCAACGACCGCGTCCTTCATTTTCCCCGCGGTCTCGCCGACGACGTTGAGGATACTCTCCCCCTTGGGCCCGATCACCTCGCCCACGGTCTCCTTCACCTTGCCGGCAGCCTCATCGGCACCGTTCTTGATGGTCGTATAAGTGCGGCTTGCGAACTCTGCCGCCTCCGCAGCCATGTCCGTCTCCTCTTCCTCGAAGACTTCCTCGTCATCGACATCAACATCTCTGGTGCGGGTATTGGACTTTCTCTCCGCGTCCTTGGTAAGTGCGTAGAAGACACCCGCCGCCGCAGCACCGAGGACCGCCGCACCTGCAACCAGTTTTCCGAATTTGCTCATAATACCCTCCTGACCTGCCGCATCCTTTCCGGATGCATGGCATTTCCTTCTCCACTTGTTCCAGCCGGAGGCGGGCCAAAGCACGTCTGCTTCTCCCTTTACTCCGGGGCCGGCGGTCTAGCCATACCGCAGCCCTGTTTATGTGAAATATACACTTTTTTGAAAACCAATAAAAGGTGTTTTAGGGTATTTTAACAAAACCTTCCCCGTTCTTTAATTTAACCGGGTTCTGTGTTAAGATATGACTGTTCCGGTCAATACAGAAGCCGCTCATGGAATGCCGGAACAGTTCCGTGGGCGTCCGGGCAGCGCGATCCTGTTCACGGCACTGATGCCTTTATGCCCGGTCCGAGGTCAGTTCCATGAATGAGAAATTCTTCGATCTCCGCAAGGAGAAGCAGGACAGAATCATCAACGCAGCCCTCAAGGTCTTCGCTTTAAACGGCTACCGCCGCGCAAGCACCGATGAGATTATCACCGAGGCAGGCATCAGCAAGGGGCTTCTCTTCCATTACTTCGGAAGCAAGATCAGTCTCTATGCCTTCCTCTTTGATTACGCGACCCGCTATGCCATCGTTGAACTCAAGTCCGGCGTCCCGAGGGACGAGTCCGACTATTTCCGCCTGCAGCGCATGATCACCGCCGCGGAGACCGACCTGATGCGCCAGTACCCTTATATATTCCTCTTCCTCGACACCGCCGGCCGCGAACAGGACGCGGAGGCTGCCGAGGTCGTGCGCGAGAAGAAGGATGACCTGGCCTCCTGCGTCGAGGGCCTGATTTCGGGCGCCGACCGCTCCCTCTTCCCCCGCCCCTCCGACGTGACAAAACTGACGAAGCTCCTTCACTACTCGAGGACCGGGCTCATGAAGGACCGGCTCGCCGAGAAGGACTTCGACCCGCTAAAGCTCTCCGACGACATCATCTCCGGGATCGACCTTGCGGAGAACCTCCTGAAATTCAGCTACGGGAAAAGATCGGAATAAGGCGGATGCCGGACTGATCAGCTGCCGTTATTTCTTCATCTTGTGAGGCTCATCCGCGGGGTACCCGCCCTTCATCTTCTGCATGCCCCGCTGGATGGCATCCCTGGAATTCTTCCAGTCCGCGTCTGCGTAGACATGGTCGAATTTCTTCACTAGCCAGTCCACGTCCTCCGTGATCCTGTCGAGATTCGTCTGCATTCTCTCAAAGACCACATCGTAGAACTCCTTTTTCTTCCGGTCGGGAAGCTTTGTCTCCGCTGCCTCGCAGAGCATGCCGAAGTGGGTGAGGCAGAACCCCTTTCCCTTCCTTATCTTCTCCCGGAAGGCATCATCCTTCTCCCAGAGATGGAAAAAGGTATCGACATAGCGGTCAAGCGTCTCCTCCTTCTGGCGGCAGATGTAGCAGGAGCGTTCCTTCTCCGCTGCCCATGCTGCCACGGAATCGCTTCTCTCCGCCTGCGCTTCCTGCCTGCGGAAACGGGAGAACATCGGGGTCTTTCCCGGCTCGTGCTTCGCGATTTCCTCGTCCAGCTGCTTCTTCATTCTCCGGATGTGTGTGGAAAGAATCCACCCGTTGCCGAGGGCATTGCCGTAATCGTAAAGCTCCTTGAAATGCATCCTGCAGAATCCTTCCAGATCCGTCATCTCGCGGATGTCACTCTCCATATAGGATGCGGCATGTCCGAGCGTGAAATCCAGAAGATCATGGTCAATCTTCCGCTCCGCAAAGCAGAGCGGGCACTCGTCGTTGGCATCTACCGCGTCGTTAAGCGGAATGGTGTACAGTTTTTCCTTCATTGATCAGATCCTCCGTGCGGGAGCCTCCTCCAGGCATTCCCTGAAAATATCCGTTCCCCTCTTTATCTGTCCTTCATCCAGTGCCGCGTATCCCAGCACCCATGCGGGCTTCAGCTTTCCGACCTCTCTCTTCAGCCAGCTGAGGTTCCTCGCGGAATCAATAAGGTCGTCGCTCACCGGATATACGCGCACTCCCCGCTTTCCTGCAAGAAGGGCTACTTCTCTCTCCCTTTCCGATGCCGCCTCCGGACCGGCAGGTTCCTCCTCCTCAACAATCAGGTGGAGTCCCGCGTCCGCGCCGCGGATGGCATATCCGGGCGGAAGGCCTCTTAAGCTCTCCAGAAGGCAGTCATGTTTAATCCTGTAGGCTTTCCGCACCCGGTTCACGCTCCGCTCCAGATATCCCTCGCCGATATAGGCGGTCAGCACCCTCTGGTCCAGCCTTGAGACCGTCGAGGAAAAAACCCTGTACTCCCTTCCGAACACTTCCGCGAGGTGACGGGGGAGCACCATAAAGCTCACCCGGATCGCAGGTGCAATGGACTTGGAGAATGTTCCGAGATAGATCACCTTTCCCAGGCTGTCCGACGCCTTCATCGGAGGAATCGGCCTTCCCCGGTACCGGAACTCGGAGTCGTAGTCGTCCTCGATAATGTACCGGTCCTTCTCCGCAGCCCAGTAAAGCAGCTCCGAGCGTCTGCCCACCGGCATGACGATTCCCGTGGGAAACTGATGCGATGGCATGACATAGGCCACATCGGCACCGGATGCCCTTAAGGACTCCACGGACATCCCCCGGCTGTCTATCGCCACCGGCCTGACATCAACCCCCGCCCGGTAAAGCACCCTGGACGCCCGGACATAGCTTACATACTCCATCCCGGCAGTCCTTCCCTCCCCGAGCAGGCGGCTTAAGAGAAGCAGCAGATAGTCGTTTCCCGCGCCGACCACGATGTCCTCCGGGGAACAGTGGACACCTCTGGAGAGCAGGAGCGACCGCGCTATGGTCGCCCTGAGCGGCAGATCGCCCTGCGCGTCGCCCATGGAGAACATCTCCGCCGCCCCGTTCGTCAGTGCGCTGCGGGTAAGTTTTGCCCAGGTGCTGAAGGGGAAAAACTTAAGATCGATGCTTCGGGGCGAGAAATCGATATGCTCCTCTTCCCCGGTCCCCTTTGCGGGCAGGGCTGCGGTATCGGGAGAGGTATCCTCCTCATCCCGGCCGAAGGGCATGTAGTCAAGCCCGGCGAGATCCGCTACGAAGTAGCCGCGCTGAGGCCTCGACTCGATATAGCCCTCGGAAAGCAGCTGGTCATATGCCGTGGTGACCGTGCTGCGCGCGATATTCAGATAAGACGCGAGCGAGCGCGTCGAAGGGATGCGCTCGCCCGTCTTCAGTTCTCCTGTCCTTATGGCGTCCCGGATATGCCCGTAAATCTGGTCATACAGCGGCGGGCCGCCCTGGATCAGGTTAATCTCCAATTCCATAGGAACCGCCCGTTAACAGCGCCTTGCAGCTGGTCACTGCTTCGGCAGTACAAAGGAGCTCTTCAGGGAAACGATGCGGTTGTACACCGGCTTCCCTTCCTCCGAATCCTTGCTGTCCACACAGAAGAAGCCGCTGCGCACGAACTGGAAGCGGTCATAGACCTTTGCGCGGCCAAGCTCCGGTTCGCCGACGGCATGGCACACGGTGAGGGAATTCGGATTGAGGTTCAGCGAACCGTCCTCATTGTATACGCCCTTCTCCTCATCGATGATGTTCTCGTAGAGCCTGACCTCGATGGGAACGCCCTCCGAGGCGGATACCCAGTGGATTGTGCCCTTCACCTTTCGGCCGTCCGGGCTGTCGCCCCCGCGGGTATCGGGATCATATGTCGCGTGGATCACCGATACCATGCCGTTTTCATCGGTCTCGTACCCCGTGCACGTGACAAAATAGGCGTTCATCAGGCGGACCTCATTGCCGGGGAACAGGCGGAAGTACTTCTTCACCGGCTCCGCCATGAAATCCTCGCGCTCCACAAAGAGTTCCTTCGTGAAGGGAACCTCTCGGCTGCCCAGCTCCGGATTCTCCTTGTTATTCTCCACAGTAAGGTACTCGACCTGCCCCTCGGGATAGTTGTCGATCACCAGCTTCACGGGATCCAGCACGGCCATCATCCGCCTGGAATCGTTCTTTAAGTCCTCGCGGATGCAGTACTCGAGAGCCGCGTAATCGGCTGACGCCTGGCTCTTGGAGATTCCGCACAGCTCCACGAACTTCGCGATGGAGGAAGGCGTGAAGCCCCTTCTGCGCAGGCCGGAGATGGAGACCAGGCGGGGATCGTCCCAGCCGTCCACAATTCCCTGCTCCACCAGGCGCTTGATGTAGCGCTTTCCGGTCACCACGTTGGTGAGATACATCTTGGAAAACTCAATCTGACGGGGGGGATTCGGGAAGATTCCCGGCTCGCGGACGACCCAGTCGTAGAGCGGCCGGTGATCCTCGAACTCCAGGGTGCAGAGCGAGTGTGTCACTCCCTCGAAGGCATCCTCCAGCGGATGGGCGAAATCGTACATCGGATAGATGCACCACTTGTCGCCGGTGTGCTGGTGAGCGAGGTGTGCTACGCGGTACAGTATGGGATCGCGCATGTTGATGTTGGGGCTCGCCATGTCGATTCTGGCCCTCAGGGTCTTCTCCCCGTCCGCAAACTCGCCGTCCCTCATTCTCGTGAAGAGGTCGAGATTCTCCTCCACGCTCCTGTCCCGGTTCGGGTCGTTGCGGCCCGGCTCGGTCAGAGTCCCGCGGTACTCCCTGATCTCGTCCGCGGTAAGGTCGGACACATAGGCCTTGCCCTGCTTAATCAGGATCAGCGCGACCTCGTACATCTTGTCGAAATAATCCGAGGCGAAAAAGAGCCTGTCCTCAAAGTCCGCCCCGAGCCAGCGCACATCCCGCTCGATGGACTCGACGAACTCATTCTTCTCCTTGGTCGGATTCGTGTCGTCGAAGCGGAGGCTGAATTTTCCGCCGTACTCCTTCGCGATGCCGTAATTCAGAAGTATGGATTTGGCGTGCCCGATATGCAGATAACCGTTGGGCTCGGGCGGGAAGCGGGTCTGCACACGGTCGTAGACGCCCTCCGCCAGGTCCTGGTCAATAAACTGCTCGATAAAATTCCTGCTCTTCTCTTCCATAAATGATCAGCCCTCATCGGAGGAATAGTTCGGCGCTTCCTTGGTAATCTGGATGTCGTGAGGATGGCTCTCCTTCAAGGAGGCAGCGGTAATCTTCATAAAGCGTCCGGTCTCGCGCAGCGTCTTTAAATCCTTCGCGCCGCAGTATCCCATTCCGGAGCGGATACCGCCGATCAGCTGGAACACCGTGTCTTCCACCATGCCCTTGTATGCCACGCGCCCCTCGACGCCCTCGGGAACAAGTTTCTTTGCGTTCTCCTGGAAGTAGCGGTCCCTGGAGCCGTTCTCCATCGCGGAGATGGAGCCCATTCCGCGGTAGACCTTGTACTTCCTGCCCTGATAAAGCTCGAATGCTCCCGGGCTCTCGTCGCAGCCCGCGAAGATGGAGCCCATCATGCAGACGCTTCCGCCGGCCGCAAGTGCTTTGGTCATGTCTCCGGAGTACTTGATGCCGCCGTCCGCGATAATCGGGATTCCGTATTTCTCGGCGACCTCATAGCTCTCCATGACAGCCGTGATCTGCGGAACGCCGATACCGGTGACCACGCGGGTGGTACAGATGGAGCCGGGGCCTATTCCGACCTTGACCGCATCCGCGCCGGCCTCGATCAATGCCTTCGTGCCCTCTCCGGTCGCGACGTTTCCGGCGATGACATCCAGATCCGGATACTTCTCCTTGATCATTCTGAGGCAGCGCAGAACATTCTCCGAATGGCCGTGGGCACTGTCCAGAACCACCACGTCAACCTTTGCGTCGACCAGGGCGCTCACGCGGTCAAGCACGTTGGCGCTGATGCCGACTGCCGCGCCGCACAGGAGCCTTCCCTGGGGATCCTTCGCGGAGAGCGGGTACTTGATGTTCTTCTCGATATCCTTTACGGTGATCAGGCCGGCCAGGTTGTAATCCTCGTCCACGAGGATCAGTTTTTCCTTTTTTGACTTTGCGAGGATCTTCTTCGCCTCTTCCAGCGTAATCCCCGCCGGAGCGGTAATCAGGTTCTCGTGGGTCATGCACTCACGGATCTTCTTTGAGAAATCCTCCTCAAACTTAAGATCGCGGTTGGTGATGATGCCGACCAGCCTGCGCCCTTCGGTGATCGGGACGCCGGAAATGCGGAACTTGCGCATCAGCGCCTCCGCATCCTGAAGCGTATGTTCAGGGGAGAGGAAGAAGGGATCGGAAATAACGCCGTTCTCCGAGCGTTTGACCTTGTCCACTTCCTCGGCCTGGGCTTCGATGGACATATTCTTGTGAATGATGCCGATGCCGCCCTGCCTCGCCATCGCGATCGCCATCGCGCTCTCCGTGACGGTGTCCATACCGGCGCTCATCATGGGAATGTTGAGCCTGATGCGGGCAGTGAGATTGGTGGTCACATCCACCTCGTTCGGCACGACCTGCGAATAGGCCGGTACCAGCAGCACATCATCAAATGTGATGCCTTCGCCAATGATCTTAGCCATGCTTCCTCCTTAATCCGTATAAAACTTATGAGGGAAGGCCTGCCTTAACACCTTTTTCAGGTCCTCATTCGGCTCGATGATGAGTTTTTCCTCGCTGAGATACAGCTCATAGCGGGGATCGGGCTTCTTCTCCTCGCGGGAACTGTAATCCAGGGTCTTCACGGTCTTGTGCCTGGCATTGTCCAGCCTGTAGGAGTTAATCGGGGCTCCGATCTCAAGCTTATCAAGATCGTACTTCCCCAGATCCTTCCTGGCGGATTTCTTCATGATCTTGGCAACACGGAGCTCCTTCTCGACATAGGAATACTCATACTCGACGTCAATATCCCTCTGCACGAAAAAAGCCCCCACGCCGCAGGCAATACCTGCGATGAGGAGGACCCACATTCCGGGAGCCAGGCCAATGACGATCAGCGCGACGGCAAGCGCAATAAGCAGAACGTTTAAGACCTTGAGCATCGGGTTGTTTCTGCGCTTAACTACCACTTCCAGACAGCCGTAATCGAGGTTCATTGCTACTCCTTTCACCTGCCGGAGGACCGGGTTTCGCAAGCCCGGCCGTTCCCCGGAGCGATTTTGTAAATAGTATACCAGTTCTGTTCCGAATGCAACCGATTTTGCCAAAACTTATAGCAGCTATAATCAGTCCTTATATCGTCCGGAACTTCGGTCAGCTGCCGCTCTCCGCGACGGGATCCTGCGGCATCCCGCTCTGGTCCCAGAGGTAGTTAATCACCTCATCCACGTGCTCTACCCTTTTGGAGGAACCGGCGACGCCGATCACCGTTGACGTATAGTTGTAGAAGCCGACCCCGGAGAAGTACGGCGCCTCGCTGATCATGATGCCCACGGGAATGGGATTCTTCATCTCCGAGGGATCCGGGGCGGAATAGTTTTCCTTAAGGCACATCTTCCGGATTTCCGCGGTATCGGAGTACTCGAGGATAGTCCCCGTCTGCCACGGGATGCCTTCGCCGTCGGTGTAGATGCCGTCGTCAGCTTCCTTCATCGCCATCCTCTCGCCGTCCACGTAGAAGAGCCAGGGCTCCAGTTTTGCCAGGGTTTCCGCCGGAAGGCAGTCCCTCAAATCCAGGAACATTCCGGAGAAAGCGTAGCTTGTAAAATTCCATGGATCCGCGGCGAAGAGGTCGATCTCTGCCGCGGCGAACAGTGCCATAATCTTCTGCTGCGCGATCATCTCCTGCTCCGAGGCGATGACACCGGGGCTCACGAATTCACTGATATCCAGCCGGACCTCCTCCTTCTTGGGATTAACCCCGAGAAGCTGGTCCAGCTCATCCTCCAGGGCGTTCTGGATGGGCGCTCCCTCGGTGGTCTCGATGTTCAGGAGGGTGATTCCGAACACCGTATCCTTCTGCGTCACGACGTCATGAATCATCACGCTGATGAGAATAATGCCTCCGAGTACGGCAAAGACGTGAATCTTGTAGTAGCTCCAGAACCACTTGATCCAGGCCTTTCTTCCGCCCTGCCTCACACTGTCCGACTGTTCCTTGATTTCATCAATTAATGCCATTGCCTGTTCCCTGTTCCTTCAAATTACTTCACAACTGTGTCTCGACAAAAATCGCGTAGATTGCCCTTACAGCTGCCTCAAAATCCTTGTTCTCCACACCGATGATGATGTTGAGCTCGCTGGATCCCTGGTCAATCATGCGGACGTTGACGCTTGCGTGGGCAAGGGCGGCGAATATCCGTCCCGCTGTTCCTCTCATGGACCGCATTCCGCGCCCCACGACCGCGATCAATGCCAGATCGGAGTCAATCTCGATGATATCCGGATTGGCCAGGCGGTGGATCGCCGCGATTACACGCTGTTCCTTGTCCAGGAACTCGCTCTCGTGAACGACTACGGTGGTCGTGTCGATTCCGGAAGGCATGTGCTCTATGGAGATGCCGTTCTCCTCAAAAGCCTGAAGCACGCGGCGGCAGTAGCCGATCTCCGCGTTCATGAGTGCCTTGTTGGTCAGCACCGCGCAGAATCCTTTCTTTCCCGCGATGCCCGTGATGACGTACTTCGGCTTCTGTGCCGTGCTCTCGACGATCCAGGTACCCTTCTCCTCCGGGGCGTTGGTGTTGCGGATGTTGATCGGGATGCCCGCATGCCGCACGGGGAATATCGCCTCGTCGTGAAGCACGGTGGCGCCCATGTAGGAGAGCTCCCGAAGCTCCCTGTAGGTCAGGGTGTCGATAGCCTTCGGATTGGGGACAATCGAGGGATCCGCCACCATGAAGCCGGATACGTCCGTCCAGTTCTCGTAGACATCCGCATGACAGGCCCTCGCCACAATGGAGCCGGTGATGTCCGATCCTCCCCGGGAGAAGGTCTTCACTTTTCCGTCCATATCGCTTCCGTAGAACCCGGGAATCACCGCCCTGGGAATATCGGACAGCCTCTGCCTGAAGATCTTGTTCGTCCTCTCCGGGTCGAAGGACCCGTTCTCGTCGAAGAAAATCACCTCCGCGGCGTCGATGAACTCAAAGCCCAGGTACGCCGCCATAATCCTTCCGTTCAGGTACTCACCCCGGGAAGCGATGTAATCCTTTTCCGGTTCCGTGCTCATCTTCCGGTCTATGATGTCAAACTCTTCATCCAGCGTAAACCCGCCGATGCCAAGTCCCTCTATGATCGCGTCGTAGCGGCCGCGGATGTCGCCGAGGATGCCGGAGAAATCGCCGCCCTCCGCCGCGATATCATAGAGCGAATAGAGCATGTCCGTCACCTTGCTGTCGCCTTTGAAGCGCCTGCCCGGCGCCGAGGGCACCACATATACCCTGGATTCGTCCGCCCGGATGATGTCCCCGACCTTCTTGAACTGCTCGGCATCCGCCAGTGAGCTGCCTCCGAATTTAACTACCTTTTTCATCAGTTATGCTGTCCTTTCCTGCTTTTCAGTACACCCGGATGCGGCTTATTATGTCGATTTCCGACGCCATCCCGGAAAAGCGCTCCTCCGTCACCGGAGCCGTCACAAACGCGAACTCCCCGACCATGCCGGGTGCGCTGATCCTTGTGATATCCGTTCCGAATACCTTGTAGGCCTTCTCCTCATCCGCAGCGCTTACGCGGACGAAGAACCTTCTCCTGTCATTTCCCGCAGGGGCCATCGCAGCAGCATCGTCCGCCCAGTCTACCCTGATCCAGCTGCCCCGGTTCTTCGCGCAGTCGATGATGTCCGATACCACCGCGCTCGCTGTCGCTTCCTTTCCCGCGCCGCGGCCGTAAAACATCACATCGTCCACCATGTTCCCGTGAAGAAGCACGGCGTTGAACACTCCGCTCACCCCGAACAGCGGGCTCTCCCTGGAAACAAGGAATGGCGCGGTCACCGAATGGACTTCCGCAGCATCGTCCAGGAAGGCGTCGGAGAGCAGCTTGATCCCACACTCCATCGCCCTCGCGTAAGCAAAGTCTGCCTCGGAGATCTCCGAAATTCCCTCACGGAGGACATTCTCATAATTTACCGTCTTTCCGGTAAGGAGCGATGCGAGGATCGCTATCTTTCTCGCTGCGTCGTATCCCTCGATGTCCGCTTCGGGATTGCGCTCCGCGTATCCCCTCCCCTGGGCATCCTTAAGCATCTCGTCAAAACTTCTGTCCCCGCTCTCCATTCCAGTCAGGATATAATTGGTGGTCCCGTTCAGAATTCCCGTGATCCGGGTAAGTTTTTCCTGGGAGAGCGACGTGTTCATTACCCTGAGCAGCGGAATTCCGCCGCCCACGCTCGCCTCGAAAAGATAGCTGCAGTTGTGCTCCCTTGCCGTCCTGATGAGTTCGGGTCCCTTAGCCGCTACCAGCTCCTTGTTCGAGGTGCAGACGCTGATTCCCTTCTCCAGCGCGCGCTTCGTAAAAGTATGCGCCGGTTCTACGCCGCCCATGGTCTCACAGACGACGGAGATCTCCGGATCATTCAGTATTATGTCCACATCGTGAACCACCCTGTCCGCGTACGGGCTGTCCGGAAAATCCCTCAGATCGAGGATGTACTTCACATGAATTCCTTCCGGGAACGCCTTCTCGATCTGACTGCAGTTAACATCAATAACCTGAGCTACTCCGCTGCCCACCGTTCCGAAACCGAATATCGCTATCTGCTGCATAATGTCTTCCACCCTTCGCTCATCTATTGTTTACGACGCGCCCGTAAAACTTCGAAGGCCGCCGGCAAACCACTTCTTTCCCGCGGCTTCACCCCGCTCCGCCGCTTATCTTTATCCTTCTCACACCGGAGAGGGCTTTCAGCTGGTCCACCATGACGGAGACGTTTTCCGTGTCCTCCCTCACCTGGATGCTGATGCTGACTGAGGCCACTCCGTCAATCGGAATGCTCTGATGGATGGTCAGGATATTGGCTCTGGCCTTCGCAATTACCGAGAGCATATCCGAGAGCAGGCCGGTTTCATCACTCACCTCGGCGGAGAGATTCACCGTAGTCCCGGCTGCAGAGTCATGGAACTCCTCCACGTCACCGGCATACTTGTAATAAGTACTCCTGCTGATGCCTGCCATCTCGGCCGCCTCATTTACCGTTTTGGCCTTGCCTGCCGCCAGGAGCCTGTTTACGGCGACAACCTGCTGCAGCACCTTGGGCACTGCACTTTTCTTAATCAGATAATAACCGCTTGCGGACGATTTAGCCTGCATCCTGCTCTCCCTCCGCGTCTTTTGTCCGCGGACATTTGTGCGTTAACGGTGGATATGTTACCACCAATTGTATACAAGCGCAAGAACAGGATGAAATACACTCCCGCGGACTGCATTTACGGTTACTGTTCAATCCCATGCGTATTTGTACGTGTGTTAAATTTTTAGTCTATTTACTTTAAAGCGTTACTATGGTAAAGTTTTATTCACATTGCAGTTGTCAGTTCCGGCAGCTGCCCGATTATTCCGCGGACGTATAAGGAGTCGCAATGAATAAGAAAATTCACACCGAGGCCGTCGACCATCTCTTTGACGCCATCCTCTGTCTTAATAACAAGGAGGAGTGTTACCAGTTCTTTGAGGATCTGTGCACCGTAAAGGAGCTTCTCTCGCTGTCCCAGCGGCTGGAGGTTGCCACTATGCTGAAGGAGGACAGGACCTATCTGGAAATCGGCGAGAGAACCGGCGCGTCCACGGCGACCATAAGCAGGGTCAACCGCTCCCTTAACTACGGCGAGGACGGTTATGATCTCGTCCTCCGCAGGCTTCAGGAATCCTGAAAGCCGACAGGCGGAACCGCAGTTTCCGGCAGCCCTTTTCCGGATTTCTGAGGACGGCTGCCCGGCAGATCACAATGAAAAAGGAGCGGTGCACTGCACCGCTCCTCTTTAGTTACTAATGTCAAAATCGTCTGCGTTATCTTAGAATCCTCGTCGTCCCCTTGATGAGAGTCAAAACGCATATCTAGAAAAGGCACATGTTCTGATCGATTAGCAGCTGCCGCCACGCATCAGTCGAGCTTGGTAACGTTAACGGCCTGAGGTCCCTTCTCACCCTGGATTACATCGTACTCTACATGCTGGCCCTCGTCGAGAGACTTGAAGCCTTCCATGTTCAGTCCGGAATAGTGGACGAATACGTCATTTCCCTCAGAATCGGAAATGAATCCGTAACCCTTCTGGTTATTGAACCACTTGACAGTACCCTTGTTCATCGTTATACCTCCGGTGCAAAGAAAAATAGGTAGCTGCCGCGCTTCGCGCGACTAGTTAGAAAATATCATAACGGATACGAATTGTAAAGACCTGTTTCATCAAAAATGTACAGTTTTTACTTGGGAATTTTCCCGATTTTATCTATTATGACACTAGTCCAAAAAACGGGAGGTCACCTCCAAAAAGATCAAGAGCGCTCCCCACAGTATAATCAAGAACACCTCCGGAAGCTTTGTTCAAAGCGTCAATATCTTCCAGATTCCGCACCCCTCCCGCATAAGTTACGGGAAAAGTTTT